>CALBHK010000496.1 GCA_937894565.1 uncultured Chlamydiae bacterium | reverse complement strand
CACGAAATTTAAATTTTTTAGAATCAGTGACTTAAAATTTTAGCGGGAATTGCTGTTAACGACATTGAGCCGACATTGAAACATTAATATTGAACGATCAGTTGACTTTAAAAAAACTAAAAAGTAAGCTCAGCGTTTTCTGAGACATTTATTTAAAGGAAAAAATTTAATGATTCATGCTAAACACCACGAGGTTGTTACTCATATTATGACAACCAATCCCAAAACAATTCACCTTAAAACCCCTCTATCTGAGGTGGGAAAAATTTTTAGCGAAGGAAAATTCCATCACCTTCCTGTAATCGATGGCAAGGAGCTTGTTGGGATTGTCAGCTATTTTGATCTCATTAGAGTTAGCTTTGAAGGTTCATTTGGGGGCACCGATAAAAAAACAGTTTATTCAGTGCTTGATCATACGTTAGATGTTGCAGCAATTATGACAAAAGACCCTTTGTGTATCAAAGAGAAAGGTACTATACGTGATGCTGCGGAAAAACTAGCTACGGGTAAATTTCACGCTCTACCAGTTGTCAATGATGATCATGAACTCGTGGGTATTGTAACTTCTAAAGATTTGATTGACTATCTGATAAAACTTTACTAAAGATGGACTTTACTTAAGGAGAAAACAATCAATGTTAAAATTCATAATAGGATCACTTGGCATGCTGACCCTAACGACTATGTCTCTCTTTTCTGAAATTTCTTTAGGGGAAAAGCTCGAGACCCAAATGTGGGAAGACATGAAGCATTCAGACTACAAAGCTGTTGAAGAGAAAATTGCGAAGCAGTTCCAGTCCGTTCACACCTTTGGTGCCTTGACCCGCGAAGCAGAGATAGAGCTAATTAAAAAATTGTATCTCGGAACCTATGAGATTAGTGATTTAAAATTCACAGAAAGTGGGGATGTCATTGTCGTCACCTACCTTATTTCTGTAAGGGAAAAGATCAAAGCTCATCAACTTTCTGAAAAGCCCGCTCCGCGTCTTAGTGTATGGAAAAAAAACGATGGCGAGTGGCAATGGATAGCTCATGCAAATCTTAAAGAGATTCCAACGCATCAGCCCGAGGTAAACATACAAGTGCCTAAAAAACCCTAAAGTAGATTAACTAAAAATTTATCTTGTGCAGAGGTTTATTAGACTTCTTGCGTAATTACGCAAGAAGTCTATTATGTTTTGGAGAGAAGCTCGCGCAGCACATAGGGCATAATGCCTCCATGTTTATAATAATCTACTTCGCTTGGGGTATCTAAACGCAGCTTTAATTCTACAATCAGTTTAATTCCATTTTTTAAAATTTCCATCTCTACAATTCCGCCTGTTTGCAATTCATCCATATTTAAATGAGGAAAAGAAAAGAGCTCATCACCGGTTAATCCCAAAGATTCAACGGAAACACCTTCCATAAATTCCAAAGGCAGTACGCCCATGCCGATTAAATTGCTTCTATGGATACGCTCAAAGCTTTTAGCCACTACTGCTTTAACTCCCAAAAGAGCAGTTCCTTTTGCAGCCCAGTCTCTGGAAGAGCCCATCCCATAGTCTTTGCCGGCTAGTACTATGAGGGGGATTTTGCGTGCGACGTATTCTTGCGAGGCTTCAAAAATAGTCATGAATTTATTTTCGGGCATGAGTTTTGTAAAGCCGCCCTCCTTGTCTGCCATGAAATTGCGCATACGCACATTAGAGAAAGTGCCGCGCATCATAACATCGTGGTTACCTCTGCGGCTCCCATAGCTATTAAATTCTGCTTCGCCAATCCCATGTTCAATTAAATATCTTCCTGCCGGGGTGGATGCTTTAATAGATCCTGCAGGAGAGATGTGGTCTGTTGTCACGGAGTCTCCTAAGAGTGCCAGGGGACGCATATGCATTAAAGAGGCGATTTTAGGCAACTTAATGGAAAAATGGTCAAAATAAGGAGGATTTCTAATGTAAGTGCTATGGCTTTCCCAATGATAAAGCGCGCTGTTATTGACTTTTACTTGGTCCCATACAGCCCCTCCCTCATTAATATGGGCATAGCGTTCGGTATAGAGCTGAGGCTTCATATGCTTCTGGATGACGGCCTCAATTTCACTTTGTGTGGGCCAGATCTCTTTAAGATAGACAGGGTCTCCATTTCTTGCGTAGCTAAGAGGCTCTTTTGTGACATCAATATCGACGCGTCCAGCTAGTGCAAAGGCAACAACGAGGGGAGGGGACATTAAAAAATTAGCCTTCACAGAGCTGTGAATGCGTGCTTCAAAATTGCGGTTCCCGCTTAAAACACTGGCTGCAATGATGTCATATTCTTTAATTCCCTGTTCCAGGTCTGCATTCAAAGGTCCGCTATTTCCAATGCAAGTAGTACAGCCATAGGCAACTAGCTGAAAGCCAAGCTGATCTAAGTAAGTTTGCAGGCCGCTTTTGGTTAAATAGTCTGTGACAACGCGAGATCCTGGGGCTAGCGAAGTTTTTATTTTAGGATTGATCCGTAACCCCTTTTCCACAGCTTTTTTAGCTAAAAGTCCAGCTGCAATCATGACGAAAGGGTTGCTTGTATTGGTACAGCTTGTAATGGCAGCAATGACGATAGATCCGTGCTCAAGTATAATATCACAGGCATCGGAGGTTTTTTCTTTTTTTACTTGTTCATCGGGCTGGTTAAAAGGGCGGTTGGAGACCATTTCATCCTCGCTCCACTCATTGCGATGCCCGGGTTCATATAACTGAGCCGTGCCGCCCGATTGTTCAGCAGTAAGAGGGTAAAAACCATTGCTGTGGATGCATATTTTTTGTCCTAATTCATGTGCTGCCTTTCCATATCCTCCCTCTGTTGTGGCAGCGCTCATGATCTGGCCAAATTTTTCTTTTAATTTAGAGAGCAAAATGCGGTCTTGGGGGCGCTTTGGTCCGGCTATGCAGGGATGGACAGTATTTAAATCCAACGTAACGGTGTGGGTATAGTCAACTTCTCCTTCTAAAGGAATTCCGAATAAGTCTTGCTCTTTTAAATATTTTTTTACGAGTTCGGTGTGTTCTTTTGTTCTTCCTGTCATCAAAAGATATTCTAAAGTCTTTTCATCTGTGGGGAAAAAGCCAATTGTTGCCCCATATTCGGGGGCCATATTGGCAATAGTGGCCCTATCTGCAACAGATAAGGTGCGTGCCCCTGCTCCAAAAAATTCTACAAATTTACCCACCACTTTGGTCTCTCTTAACAATTCAGTGATATGTAAAGTTAAATCGGTAGCTGTGGAGCCTTGAGGCAGCTGCCCTATTAAATGCACGCCAATCACCTCTGGAGTTTGCATATAAACAGGAAGGCCTAACATGGCAGCTTCTGCTTCTATGCCACCCACTCCCCATCCTAAAACGCCCATCCCGTTAATCATTGTAGTATGAGAATCTGTTCCGACCAATGTATCAGGAAAGAGGATCTCTTTTCCCTGATCTGTTTTTTTGGCGACAATAGTGGCAAAATACTCTAAATTGACCTGATGCACAATGCCAACGCCTGGGGGAACGACTTTAAAAGTTTTAAAGGCTTCCTGTCCCCACTTTAAGAAGGCATAGCGCTCTTGGTTGCGTTCGAACTCTTTTTTTAAATTATAGGGGAAAGATTCCACTCTTGCAAAGCTGTCGACTTGTGCAGAATGATCTACAACAAGGTCGACCGGGACTAGGGGTTCAATCAAAGAGGGATTTTTACCTTGCTTGAATACAGCTTCTCGCATGGCCGCCAGGTCTACAAGAAGGGGAACGCCGGTGAAATCTTGCAAGATGACGCGTGAAACAATGAAGGGGATATCGTAGTCAGAGGGGTTTTTTGCATTCCAATTAAAAAGTGCTAAAATATCTTCTTTCGTAATGCGTTTCCCATCAAAATTGCGTATAAGAGATTCGAGCATAATACGCAGGCAGATGGGAAGGCGGGAGAGTTTGGAGAGGGGGATCTTCTCTTCATTTGCATAAGACTTTAGGGAATAAAATAGATAATGGGCGCCCAGATTTTGCATAGTAACCTAACTTAAATCTTTTATGGAGAGTAGCAAGATGTAGCTAATTAGACAAGATTTGCATTTTTATTTACATTTTCTGCACAGGAAAGCTTTTTAACTTAAATAAAAAAATAAAATAACAGGATAGCAGGATCGGCTTATCGCCGGTAGGATAAAAGCACAATGGGTGGTTCACGGATAGTTTTTAACGATAAAAACGATACAACGATAAGAACGATGGAAGAATAAAAAGGTTCATATACAGATAAAGTCCTCTATCGTTCCCATCGTTTTTATCGTTTTTCCTTCGATATAGCGTATGATTCGTCAAGGGATTTTAAAACAAAAATTTAAATGTTTTAAGTTTGGGTATAAACGCGGGGCAAGCGCTCATTTAGGGAGCACAAAACATGTCTTGGATCGCTTCCTGTATGAGAAGAGATTTCTTCTACAGAGATGTTTTCTTCCAATTGAGTTCCAAAAAGCACCACCTCTTCTCCATTAAATGCCTCGCTATCGCCGATATCCACCATAAATTGGTCCATGCAGACGCGTCCAATGATCGGAAAGCGTTTGCCGCGGATTAAGACCTCTCCCTTATTAGATAGCTCTCTGGGGTAACCATCTCCATATCCAATAGGCACAGTGATCACACGTGTCTGTCTTTGTGCTTTCCATGTGCGGCTATATCCGACTGTAGTATCGGGCTGAATGACCTTAAAGTAGACAACTCCAGAGCTTAGGCTCATCGCTGATTTAAGAGGAAAAGAGAAGCTTTTAGTTAACGGGGAAATGCCATAGAGGGCCAATCCTGCCCTTGTATAGTCCAGGTGAGATTCTTTAAATTGTAAAAGAGCGCCTGAATTGGCAATATGTCTTTGATGGTGTTTGCTACTTTTTTCTGTGGCTGTTAAAAACCGTTCCAATTGGAGCTTGGTGAAGGAGGGGTCCTCATGTTCGGATTCGGCAAAATGGGAATAAACGGCTTCTAAATGGCAATAAGAAGATTCCAAAGCTTGTTGTATTAAAGCCTCGCAAGAATAGTAGTGAGTGCCTATGCGTTCCATGCCTGTATCAATTTTGATGTGTATTTTAGCCTTTTTTCCTAGCGTTTTGGCTTTATCTTCTACAAGTTTAAGTTTTTCCAGAGAGGGGATGGTAAAGGTAATGCCATAGTGTAAATAACCTTCAATCTGAGAGGTGGAAAAAGCAGAAAAACAGAGAATTGGGAGGGTAATGCCTTCTTTGCGTAAAGCGATAGCCTCATCTAAAAAAGCAACCGATAGGTAGCTCGCTCCTAGATCCTGCATAAGCTGAGCGCATCGAATAAGTCCATGTCCATAGGCATTGGCTTTTAAGACTGGTATCAGTGTAGAGGGAGCGCAAAGTTGCTTTAGCAGACGGTAGTTATGTTCTAAAGCAGTTAGATTGATCTCTACTTTTGCAGGACGAAGAAACTCGTTCATTTAGTAGGATTCCTCTTGAGTAAGAGGAGCTTTAAGTTTGTTGCTGTCTAAGTAAGAAGAACAAGTTGCATTGGATTCATTCTGAATAATCTCTTCCATCTGTTCCATGCTATGGCGCATGAATTGATCGAGCTTGGAATTAATTTGACGCACAAGCAATTCCGCCTTTAAGTTCACTTGATAATCGTTTTCTTGGCGCAAGCGATCTTTCGCTGCTTGTCTGTTTTGACTCATCATAATAATTGGAGCCTGCAATGCAGCAATACACGATAAGATTAAATTCATTAGTATGAAAGGATAAGGGTCAAAAGCTTTATCCAATAGAAATACCGAGTTGATAACAATCCAAACTATTAGTAACAGCATAAACAAAATAATAAATCTCCATGAACCACCAAAGGTGGCAACTTTATCGGCTAGTCTTTCTGAAGTGTTTAGCGGTTCGTCAATTCCTAAAGATAGATTTTGTACAAGTAACTCTTCTTCTTTAATTGAATCACTTACAATTTTATTTAACTTTTTTAATTGGACATTTTGTGTGGTTAACAGTTCGTCCAGAAACGTGTCGGTAGCTGTTTTCATACTTGATTGGTTTTGATTTTTACACAGCCCAGTACTAGGTCATTTTCAAAAAGATACTAGTTGTGTAAACAAATTTTTTGTGAAACAAAGTTAGCCAGATTAAAACGATTAATTTGATTCTTTT
>CALBHK010000495.1 GCA_937894565.1 uncultured Chlamydiae bacterium | reverse complement strand
AAAGCTTCAACAATGACCGAAGTTTCACTTACCCGAACATAACTTGACGCATTTTTTTGCTCAACATAATCACTTAGCTTTTCGGCAAGCCCCAAAGGAATAGCCACGCTTTTCATCTTAACTCCTTTCGTTTTTATACTAGGAGTGGAAACTTCTATCGCAGTAGCTCCTGCAATAAAGTCGTCAGGTGTTTGGCGTTTTTTTGCTTTATCGCTAGTTTTAATCATTATCATATCTCGTTAAAAAATTGATTCATTTCGTTGATAGCTTGCTGATCCTTTCCGTATTCGGCGACCGTTGCTCCCTCACTGGTTGCTCGACGATAAGCAACACGTTCATAAATCTGCGACTTAAAGACTGAAAGCCCCTGTGTTTCTAAATAAGAAATCATGTCTGCGGTTTCTTTTGTGCGTGGATCAAGCCGAGTCAGCAATATCCGAACATTCAGATTCTCGTTATGATCTTTTGCTAAATCGACAATTTCGAGTAAGTCAGTGAGAGCCTCTGCATCAAAACTCGATGCGCCCACTGGTACAATCAAATGGTCAGCAATCAACAAAGCAGAACGAAGGCTTGCGGAGTCACGCCCACCAACATCAATGACAGTATTGACGTAATTTTGTGCGAGTCTGCGCCCTTCTGTAGCAATTGCCTTACCATTCAGTTGGACGGTGACAGGCGATGGGGTCTTTTCTGATTCATTGCGCCAATTTGCCCAGCTTGTGGCTGTGGCTTGTATATCTCCATCAATCAATAGTTGTAGCGGCTTGCATTTGAAAATGCTCAGGACAGCATTCAACGCGATTTGAGGCCAGAATTAAGTGCATCTATCGGAGGTCTCAGGACAGGATTAATTGCCACTGAGCCTGCATTGCATTTTCAGGACTGCATTTCATCGCGTCAGGACGGGATTAACTGCAAATGAAAAACCTAGCCAAACGGTTTCAAATGCAAGCCGCTACAGCTATGTGGTCATTCCCCCGACTAAAAAAGAACTATTCACAATGAATAATGACTGGTTAATATAGGACTAAGTGCTATACTAAAGCTCTATTAAGTAGACTAACAATGCGTATTTTCAAAGACAGATTGTTCAATAAGTGGGCGTATAAAGAAGGTGTGACGGATAAGGTGCTGCGTGTTGCTGTCGCCGAAATGGAAGAGGGTCTGATTGATGCGGATCTCGGCGGCCATGTCTATAAGAAACGAGTTGCCTTACAGGGACGAGGTAAACGGGGTGGAGCAAGGACGTTATTAGCCTATCGTATCGGTAAAAAAGCATTTTTTATGTATGGCTTCTCTAAAAATGAACTCGATAATATTGATGACAAAGAATTAAAAGCATTAAAGCAATTGGCCGCGATTCAACTGGGTTGGAGTGATGAACAACTGGCACTCGCGTTGCAACATGGAAAACTATTTGAGGTAACTGATCATGACTAGCCGCCTCATGCAAACGCTGCATGAAACCGCCGAAGATTTTGCCAGTATTGGCCTGATTGATGTGCAAACCATGCGCGAATTTGATGTGCTGTGCTTGCCGCCTGTAAAAACTTATAGTGCGGAAGAAATTAAAGCCTTACGCTTGAATT
>CALBHK010000494.1 GCA_937894565.1 uncultured Chlamydiae bacterium | reverse complement strand
CATTTAGATCCTCATGAAGTTCAAAATTGGGCGGTAGCGCCCGAAGAAGTATTGTTTTTCTATCATACCTGGAAACGGCTCCTTTATACACAAACGCCGGTGATTCAAGCAACTTTTGAAGAATTAAAAATTTTTCAAGAAGAGTATCCTGAATGGAAAGGTGCTTCTGCAAGAGAGGTAGAGCTTGCTTATTCCGGATGGAGAAATTATTTTCAAAACCAGAAAGCCATTACAGAATATCGCCCTAAATACGAAGAATTAGTCATTTTGTTAAAAAACCACCCTCATTATGCCTATTCTTATTGGAAAAATTTGATCAACTCTTCCTATTTATTAGATTATTTCAAAGGAAATGCAGCACCTCATGACGAAATTCCTCAAGAACAGCTTTCTGGATTTTTAAAAACAGCCTTGTTTGTGATGGGGCAGCAAAATATAAAAACTATTTAATTTAATGATTTCTCCCTTTAGTCTGAAAATTAAATTGGATAATGGAGGGCTTATGTTTCAAATAACCGATCTGCCTATTAAAACATTCTTGTGTGAGGACTGTTTAATAGAATGTTTTCAGATTAAAAAAAGTAGATGGGTGAAAATTGGAAAAGAGCATTATGAAAGTTACAAAGAAATAGCTCAAAATGATATTAAAGAGGCTGTTGTCGTTGCCCAAGTTGTTAACTTTTTTTTAAAAGGATCGGCTTTTGAGGTAACGATAGGAGAGGATAAAGAGCCTTTATTTATAGAAAAAACACTTATTTTTTATGCCGCAGAAACTCTTCGAGGCATTCATTATAAGGTGCATTTTGATTTTGGCTCGCATCATCTTCATCCTAAGTATGAATTATTAAAATAATGGGAGCGTTTGTGGTTAAAAAAAATATTTTCGATGAGGCTATTAGCAGACTGAATGAAGCGTCTAAGTATGTTAAGGTTTCTCCTAATACGATCTTGCGCCTGCAGTTGCCAGAACGCCTGCTTTATGTCTCTATTCCGGTGCAGATGGATGATGGATCCCTAAAGGTATTTGAAGGCTATAGATCTCAACATAGCACTGCCAGAGGACCAGCTAAGGGCGGCATCCGTTTTCATCCTGAAGTGAGTTTGGATGAGGTAAGGGCCCTCTCTTTTTGGATGACATGCAAATGTGCGGCTACAGGACTACCTTATGGAGGAGGAAAAGGGGGGATCATTTGTAATCCTAAAGAGTTATCAATAACAGAATTAGAAAGGTTAAGTCGGGGCTATATACGCCAATTGGCAGATTTTATTGGACCAGATATTGATATTCCGGCCCCAGATGTATACACCACGCCGCAAATTATGGGATGGATGCTTGATGAATATAGCGTCATTCATAGAAAAAAATCTTATGCGGTAATTACCGGAAAACCTATCGCTTTAGGCGGGAGTTTGGGACGCGGAAGTTCCACAGGACGTGGAGGATATTATTGCATTAAGTTATTAGAAAAACATTTGGGCTTTCATCCTCAAAAAGATACCGTTTCTGTTCAGGGATTTGGCAATGCGGCTCAAAGCGCGGCAATGCTTCTTTTTCAAGATGGATATAAAATTATAGCTGTGACAGATTCTAAAGGGGGGATTTTTAAAAAAGAAGGGCTTGATATTCCCAAGATGATCGAGTGGAAAGAACAAGGGCATTCATTACATGAAATGGCTAAAAAAGACTCCAGTTTAAAAGTGATAAGCAATGAGGAACTTTTCGCAACTCCTGTGACTATTTTTATTCCCGCAGCTTTAGAAAATGCCATTACAAAAGAAAATGCCGGTAAAATTCAAGCTAGAGCAATTGTCGAACTAGCTAATGGACCAGTGAGCAGTGAAGCAGATGAAATTTTAAATAAGAAGGACATTTTGGTAGTTCCCGATATTTTGGCAAATTCTGGGGGAGTGATTGTGAGCTATTTTGAATGGGTCCAAAATCGTCAAGGTTATTATTGGACGGAAGCAGATGTAAATAGCCGGTTGCAAGAAAAAATTATAGCAGAATTTGAAGAAATTTATGCTTTCAAGCAGATCAACAAAATAGATATGCGTAAAGCGACTTATGCGCATGCCTTAAAACGTTTGGACGCTGCGATGAATTATACCTAAATAACTTGCTCGCGGGTGATCGATATCCCTCGTCAAACTCCCAATTCTTCAAGTTGTTTGGGTGTACATTTAAAATTAGACCTCTTGCATAAGTTGCTTTGCTTGAAAAAATTAATGTTTTTTGTGCAGGTATACCGAACGTAGTTGAAAAGTTGGAATTTTGACAAGGAGGCTACGCTGTCAAAAACCAATTTTTCAACCACGTTCGGTATAAATGAGGTTATGCAAGAGGTCTATTGTATTTGAACACAAGCGTTTTGTTTACTTTTTTTGCTTGTTTTCTATGTTTGCATTAATTGTATTCTGAAATTTTTC
Organism: uncultured Chlamydiae bacterium; assembly: GCA_937894565.1. Taxonomy (GTDB): domain Bacteria; phylum Chlamydiota; class Chlamydiia; order Chlamydiales; family CALBHK01; genus CALBHK01. Next base: position 248 of record CALBHK010000494.1, on the reverse strand, counting down.
TATGTTGCGCCTAAATATATCAGATAATTCTTTCTCTTCTACTTGTATATAAGAAGGGGGAGAATTGTTATTCATATGATTTGTTGTTCTTAGTGCATTGTTTGGTGCATTGATTGTAAGATTGGGTCTATGAATTACTTCAAAAATTAACATCCTGATGTGTCCCTATTATTTTAGTTTAAGTTTGTATAGGTCTCGACTTTGTACAATTTTAAGGAATCGCTGCGCGATTCTTAAAATCGTAAAAA
>CALBHK010000493.1 GCA_937894565.1 uncultured Chlamydiae bacterium | reverse complement strand
CATACGAGATAACGTGATGTGACTGGAGTTCAGACGTGTGCTCTTCCGATCTTACTAATACCCCACATCTGGTTTTTATTTTTTAATAAATTGATTTTCAATAATTTACGATTGCTTTTTTCTTCTTAGCTTGGGTGTGTATGCCTGCCCATCCTGTTCTTCTTTTTCTCTCTGCGTTTCCTCTGCGCTCTCTGCGGCTCTACGGTTAACTTATTAAACGCTACTCTAAAATAATCTCACTTGTTAGACTTCGCTGGATTCGTAATCCAAAATCTCTGCATCGTAGTACTGTCTCTCATCCAACTCGCCTTCCTGCTTGGCAATTACCACCGCCACCACAGCGTCTCCCATCGAATTGACTGTCGCCGAAATCATCTCTCTAATGCGATCAATTCCCGCTAGCAATCCAATTCCTTCAATGGGTAAACCCACAGAACTGAGCACAGCAGAGAGCATTAAAAATCCCGTTCCGGGTATTCCTGCCGCTCCAATAGCGGAAAGTGTAGCCGTTACGGTAATAGTGATTAAGCTATAGTTATCTAAATGAATCCCATAAGCCTCAGAGACAAAAATAGCGCTCATCGCCTGGAAAATGGCAGCTCCCCCCATATTTAGAGTTGAGCCTAAAGGCAAAACAAAACTAGCTATATTTTTAGAAACTCCTAAATTACCCTGCACGCATTGCATAGAGACAGGCAAAGCAGCTGAACTGCTGCACGTGCTAAAGGCGACCATCGCCGCATCGCGCATTCCCTTAATAAAGGGCAAAGGTGAGAGTTTTGCAATAAACCAGAGCAAAAAACCAAAAAAGCCAACTGCCAACAAAATACAAGCTAAATAATAAACGATAAGAAATTGAGCCAAATTGACCAAAATACCAAGGCCAAAAGAACCCGCCACCCATGCCATGATCCCAAACACACCAATGGGCGAAAACTCCATCACAATCCCCGTCACTTTGTACATAACATCCGCTAAAGATTCAATTGTCTCTGCTAAAGGGCGTCCTTTATCGCCGGCTAAATTAATAGCTATGCCCAAAAAGACAGAGAAAACAATGATCTGAACGACATGTCCAGACACAAGGGCCGCAACGGGATTAGTGGGGATAAGAGATAAAATAATCTGACCCACAGAGGGTGTTTCTATAGGAATATAAATAGCCTCTGCCTGAAGATTAAGACCGGTTCCCACTTGAAAGATTTTGGCAAAAATCAAACCTACAGCAATGCTCACAAGGGTGGTCAAAAGAAAAAACCCCAATGTTTTTAACCCCAACCTTCCTAATTTTTTAGGGTCATGGATACTGGTGATCCCCACCGTCATTGAAGAGAGAACAAGAAGCACAATAATCATATTGATCAGATTTAAAAACATCTGGCCTAAAATATGAAAATAGTCGGCGTAGTTGCTGAAAAGAGCCCCAGTGATCGTGCCCAAAAACATGAAAAGAATGATTTTTTTCCAAAGTTGCATATTAAGATTCACTACCCTCTAATGCGACAATTTCTTCTTGATAATAGCGCGATTCGTCCCACTCCCCTTCCTGCTTAGCAATTAATACTGCCACAACAGAGTCGCCTAAAATATTCAACACGGAAGAGGCCATATCGCGTAAACGATCAATTCCCGCTAAAAGGCCTATCCCTTCTAAAGGAAGACCAACAGAGGAGAGAACTGCCGACATAATAATAAATCCGGAACCCGGAATACCCGCTGTGCCCACTGATGAAAGGGTAGCAGTGACAACCAAGGTCACAATACTGTAAAGATCTAATTGGATACTATACACTTGAGCTAAAAAAACAGCGGACATTGCTTGGTAGATTGCCGTGCCGTTCATATTCACTGTCGATCCTAAAGGCAGCACAAAACTGGAAATACTCTTCGAAACTCCCAAATTCTCTTGTGCGCAGTGCATGGAAACGGGCAAAGTTGCCGAACTACTTGCAGTGCTAAAGGCCACCATAATCGCATCTGACATCCCCTTAAAAAAGGGCATAGCGCTCATGCGCCCCATCACGCGCAAAAGGCCCACAAAGACAATGAGGACATGCACAGCGCAGGCTGCATAGTAGAGCAGTAAAAACTTGCCCAGCGGGATTAACACCTGTAAACCAAACGTACCTGATATCCAAGCCATTAAGGCAAAAACTCCAAAAGGAGAAAATTCCATCACAATAGAGGTCACCCTGTACATCACATCGGCTAAAGATTCTACCATTTCCAACAGAGGACGCCCTTTTTCACCAGCAAAATTAATGGCTATTCCAAAAAACATGGAAAAAACAATGATCTGCAAAACATTTCCAGAGACAAGAGCCGCTATGGGATTTCTTGGGATAATCGATAAAAAAATATCACTTAATGAATGGCTCTGCTCAATTGTGAGCGAAACTTCACTGGAAAGGAGCTGAAGATTGGAGGCCGCTCCCGGTTTGAAATAAAAGGCAAAACAGAGTCCAATTAAAATACTTACTATTGTGGTGCCCAAATAAAGTGCCAATGTCTTTAAACCCACCCTTCCTAGTTTTTTAGGATCATGAATGCGGGTAATACCCACTGTCATGGAAGAAAAGACCAGAAGGACGATAATCATGTTGATAAGATTAAGAAATAGGGTCCCAACAGGTTTGATTAAAACGGCACTCTCTCCCAAAAAAGCACCAGCTAGAATGCCCAACCCCATTGCGATTAAAATTTTTGACCACAACTTCATGATGACACATATCCCTTTGAATTCCGTTCATTTTATAAAAACGAGTGATTTTAATCTATGAAGCTACGGTGAAAAAGAGAAATAAACAAAAAGAGGCAACAAAAAGAGGCAACACAAAAAAACAGCTTGCAATTAAATCGAAAACAAAAAACAATTCATATTAAACAAAAAATTTTCACAAAAACACCAGATTCAAGGAAAAAAATGATAGAAAACTCACCAACAAACATTCATTTTTTAAACCAAGATGACTTTATAACAAAAAAAATACCGAAGTTTATTTTAATTAAAATTTTTTCATATCTTTCCATAAACGCAATAGGAAAAGTTGCTCAGACTTGCAAAAAACTTAAAGCAATTTCAGAAAAAGAGTTTGAAGAAATCAAAAAATTCCCCTTTAAAATTGAAGAAATAAGAGAAAACACATTAAAAAAATACAAAGAAATAAAGTTATCTTATTTCGGCTATGAGAAATTTGGAATCATAGGCGCTGAATGTTTGACAGAAAAAGAAACAACGCACGAATACCTCAGAATGAATATATCTCTTATTAAAAACAATTCAAACTTTCTGCACTTCAAAATGTATGAAGGAGAAGAGATTAAAGAAAAATCAGAAATAATTTTCTATAATTTCACAAGCATCTGGGATTTTGATCATTTGGAAGAAAAGATCATTTTAAAATACTCACCAGAAAACAAAAATTTAGCTTTAAAAAGGGTAGACGGCTTCTATTTTCCACCATACATAAACTCAAACAAAAAGCGCAAAATCGAAAAAGCTAACAATTAATTCATCTTTATGTCATAATTAATATTGTTGTTAATAAAATAGAGCAAGAAAATGAAAATAGAACAAGCAGTCAAGACGATTTTAAATCCAATTTCAAACTTTAAAAACATTTGTAGGAAAAAAAACTTGATCGATTGCATCAAACAATTAGCCATTGGCATTTTCAAATTATTAGCTTGGGCCCTGATTGCGCCCCCCTTAATAGGTGGCGTCATTCTTCTTGGGTGTTACATCAAAAAAAACTGCTGTAAAAAACCGCAAAATGCAGAAAACGAGATAAACCAAAACGAGATAAACCAAAACGAGATAAACCAAAACGAGATGCACAAAGATGGGTTTGGAGCTAAAGAGACTTTTATAAAGAGCAACAGAGAGAGATCTGTTCTTTTGTTTACAAAATTTCAAAACCTTCATGACATATCCTATTGGAATAAATCAGGCGTATTTATTGATGTGGTGAGCGAGCCGAACAAAAATGCAGTCAATGAATTTAAAGAATTTGTTTACAAAATTATCGACAAAACTTCACTGAATCGAGAAATCTTAATTAAATATAGATTTAAGGAAGGATACCAAGGCATTTCTGAAGAAGGGGAATTTTTTCTTTATGCCGGCCTCGAGGAAGGCAACTTTATTAAATTGGAGATTGAAGAAGGACAATACTACAACATAAATAACTTTATTTCTAAAGCTTTCTCAGAGAAGAACATTGAGATACCTCCAGAAAAAGTCAACCTAAATGATGATTAATCCGACATTCCAACCTTTAAATATTTGCCACTAGCTTTTTCATTTTACCCACCATCGCTGTCCAATTTTTCATGCCATACATTAACGTTAAATCCATTTTAATCCAAAAGATGGGAAGAGAACAAGAATAACCATCAGTTAATTTAACAACATCCTTTTCGGTACATAAAAGTGCTTGCGCCCCTAAAGAGCACGCTTTATCGGCAAATTTGGCCAAAAGAGCGTCACTTGGAACGGTGTGGTTTTTAGAAATCAATTCATCCACAACAACAAAACCCTCTGCCTCCAAAAGCTCGCGAAAATGTTGGGGAGATCCGATACCGGAAAAAATAGCAACTTTTACGGAATGACTTAAATCTACCACTAGATTTTCTCTATCATAAAGACCCTCTATGCGCGGCTTTGCTCCCACTGTGGGAGCTGTGCTATAAGGCTCGATCAACTTGCGTATTTGATCATAATGCTCTTGCGAAGCGACATGATTTAAAATTACCAAATCGGCCCTTTTGAGGGCGCTGGGAGGCTCGCGCAGCAACCCTCGCGGCAAAAGCTCTCCGTAACCAAAAGAGTTACTAGCATCCACGATTGCTATATTAAAATGACGCTCTATTGAGCGATGCTGAAATCCATCTTCCAATATTAAAACTTGTGCGCCCAAATGCATTGCCTCTTTGGCTGATTCTTTACGGTTAGCTCCTACAAAAACAAGCACAGAGGGGAAATTTTTAGATAAGAGATAAGGTTCATCCCCGCAAAAAGAGGCTGGGTATAGAGGTCCCTCCCCTCTTGAAAGAATGGTACATTTTTTTTCTTTTTCCGAGGGACTTGCATATCCACGCGATAAAATGGCCACCTTTTGAAGAGCAACTCCTGAAGTTTCTAATGCCTTGGCCAGTAAGAGCGTGAAAGGAGTTTTACCTGTCCCACCGCAAACAATATTACCTATGCTGATCACCAGAGGAACAGGAGGGTAGTAACTGGGCAAATAGCGACGATCGTAAAGATAATTACGAAAAGAGATCGCCCATCCATAAAAAAAACTAAGCAGCTTTAAAAAGCTCTTAATCAAGCAAGCAAAAAAACCTTTTTTTTTGCCACTGATCACATTTAAAATGAAATTTTTAAACATAACTATTCTGCAAGTTGCTTTGAGCATTGAGTGTTGGAAAGAGAAGAGATTCCATCCCCTCAATAATCAAATGAATCGCTGCCATATGTGCCTCTTGAATGCGATCTGATGTCGAAAAGCCTTCAATAATTAATTCATGATCAGCTACGCCTTTCAAAACGCCTCCCTTTTTGCCAAGAAAGGCAATGGTGAAAAGACCTCGCTGCTTAGCTACTTCAAAAGCTTTAACGATATTGGGAGAATTGCCACTAGTGGTCAGCCCCACAAAAACATCTCCCGGTTGGCCATAAGCCTCTACACCTCTGGAAAACACTTCATCAAAACCCAGATCATTACCCACACAGGTTAAATGGCCGGCTTCACATAGGGCAATTGCTGGCAAGGCGCGTCTTTTTTGGCGAAAAAACCCTGTCAACTCTTCGGCAAAATGTTGCGCATCACATAAGCTGCCCCCATTTCCGGCTATGATCACCTTTTTGCCCTCTTTAAAGGCCTGCGCGATCACAGAGCTGCAAGATTCCATAAATTGCAGGGAATGAGGCAAACGCAACTGCTCAACAGCGTTTAGACAATCTTCTACCCCTTTTAAAAACAATTCCCTCATCTCTTACCTCACTGAAAATATGAACCAGTATAGATCTTTTATATTTTCGATGCATCTAATACCATCGAAGCTCCTCTTAACAAGGAAGCTGCTTAAAATTTTTTATCTGGAGCGAACGGCATTGCTTTTGGCAAGCCGTGAGTGAAGATAAAAATTTTAACGCAAAGCCGACGCAGTTAAGGCATCTAGTCCAGGAAGAGTTCCCTTCTCTATCCACTCAATAGAAGCGCCGCCTCCTGTAGAAACATGGGAAAATTGATCCTGCATTCCCAATGCGTGAATAGCTGCTACAGAATCTCCTCCCCCTACAATTGTAATGGCGGACGAGCCGGCAATCGCCTCTGCCATCCATCTGGTCCCTGAGGCAAAGTGCTCTTTTTCAAACACTCCCACAGGGCCATTCCAAAAAATGGTTTTAGCTAAATGAATCTCTCTGGAAAAAGCAAGCACTGTTTCGTTGCCTATATCTAACCCCATCAGCTCATCGGGTATCCCTGTTTCCATTGAATAAGTAGTGCATTCTTTGGACTCAAAATTTTCTGCCGCGACACAATCTAGGGGTAATCTTAAAATAACCCCTTTTTTTTCACATTTTTTAATGATCTCCTGAGCTGTTTTGATGTGGCCCGGTTCAAATAAGGATTTTCCAATTTTTTTGCCTTGAGCTTTTAGAAAAGTAAAAGCCATGGCCCCCCCAATTAAAAGCAGGTCCACTTTCTCAATTAACGAGAGAAGCGCCTCTATTTTATCCGATATTTTAGAACCCCCAATTAAAGCTAAAAGAGGCCTTTGAGGATTGTCCACCACACATTTAAGAAATTTTACCTCTTTTTCCATCAAAAGGCCCATCGCGCAATTACCTGGGAAATAAGAGGGCAAACTCACAATAGAGCTGTGGTTACGATGGCTGGCTCCAAAGGCGTCATTGACATAAGCATCGCCCAATTGAGAGAGCTGTTTGGCAAAATCAGGGTCTAACTCAGGTTTTGTCTCTGCTTCGTAATAACGTAAATTTTCTAGGAGCAAGATCTGTCCCATTTTTAATTTTTGGCTTAAATTTTGCACCTCTGGGCCGATGCAATCATTTGCCATCAAAACCGGCATTTTAAGAAGTTCACTAAGCCGCTGAGCGCAAGGTTTAAGAGTTAGCGTTTTATCTTTTCGGCTATCTCCCTCCTTGGGGCGCCCTAAATGACTAAGTAATATAACAGCGCCTCGATGCTCTAGAATGTATTGAATAGAGGGAATGGCTGCCTTAATACGGGTATCGTCTGTAATGGCGCCCTTCTCATCCATTGGCACGCTAAAATCGACCCTCAGGAGCACCTTTTTGTTCTTAACAGCCAGTTCCTCTAAGTGCATACTATCTCTCTCTTTTTCAACACTATAGCCAAATTTTGACTTTTTGCAACTTGATAAAAGAAGAAAACAGGATAACAGGATCGAGTCAGAATCGTTCATACAGGGCAACGCCCTGAAATATAAAAGCCTAGGGCAGCGCCCTAGGGAGTTATGAAAGATTTTTTCAGGCTGAAGGCCTGAGTTATGGTAAATATGATGATTTTTTTATTATCGACTATATACTATAACTCAGGCCTTCAGCCTGAGATGTTATTCTCATAAGTCACCTAGGGCGCTGCCCTAGGCTTTTATATTTCAGGGCGTTGCCCTGTATACGCATTTTTCACAGCCTCGTAAGGACGAGGAAAAAAAGTTGACGACATTGACGGCGATCCTGTTACCCTGTTTTTTCTCCAGAATTCATCAATTTTAATTATATTTAAAATTAAAATTTACTAATTAAAGATTATTATTCTATAATTAAAGCTAGTTGGAGGTAATTATTATGAGAGTAAATGATAGTGACAAAAACTATTTAAATTACATACCAATAGTAAGCACAGTAACTAATTCTGTTGATCTTTTTAAAAAATATCAAATGGATAAGAACGTGGCAGCAAATAATAAAGATATTCTTCAGATAAAAAGTTATGAACATTTACAAAACAAAAGTAAAACACGCTGTTTAATTGGTTTAATCCCAGTGATAGGCAATATAATTATTTATGTTATGGATCAAAAGAAAACCCACAAAGAACATCAAAAAGAAGAAAAATATCAGCAAGTGCTAGAGACGGTAGATTCAGGAAAATTACTACCCAATGAAGATTCTCACCACTATGAGGATAAACAAATTGCTCAAAAAGCGCTTTTAGCTAATCCTCTGAGCCTTAATAGAATCCCGGTTGATCTTGTAAGTCAGTTGCTTAATAATAATTCAACGCTCATAGACTGGACAAAAATTGATACAAACATGTTTTTCTCTTTTTCGCCAGAAGTCCAAGAAGTGCTAGTGCGCATAAAACCAGAAGCTGTGATTAAATATGCTGAACTAGATTTCTTTGAAAAATATCCTCAATATATCTTAAAGCACATGGAAAAAATAGCTGAAAAAGATCTAGATTCTTTGATGAATAAGTTACCGAAAAAGTTCCAAAATCTTAATAAAGAGCAATTTGAAAAATTACCAAAAAATCTCCAATATCAACACATTAACAAGTATCCTAAAAAAGCAAATTTCATCAATCCTCAAGAAAAGAGTGCATTTTATAAAAATATTAAAGAGAGCGCTTTGCTTGAAATTATTAAAAAGGATCCTCTTGAAATCCTGAATCTTGAAGAAAAAGTTGCAATTTCGCTCATAAGAAATAATAGAAAAGCCTTTTCAGAAATGGATAAAGACATTTTTGCTCGATTACCTGTTAATATTAAAAAAACTCTTGCTGCCCGTGAGCCTCGTTTTCTTGAACTTTGCGCTTTAAAGGAATATGACAACCTTAGTAAAGAAGCCTTTACTCTTAACAAAGATGCTTTTAAATCCATTAACTTTGAAGAACTAAAAGAAAAAAACAATCAGGATTTAGTAGAAAAAGAACTCCAAAAACAAGTCTCTTTTGCGAATATAGAGATGGATAAACAGGAATTATTAAGACTTTCCCAGTTAAATAAAAAAGAAGCCTCAGAAGAACTTTCGAAAAATCCTGAACACTTCCCTTATCTCTCTAATATACTTAAAAACGACCTTCAAATCATCAAATTGGTCATTGATAAAGAGCCTCGCCTGATTAAATATGCAAGTCCAGCAGCCATTGATAGACTATTTAGAGAAGACTTTAGAAAAAAATTAGCCTTACTTCAATACACCTCAGATACTTTTCAATTAGATTATCTAAAAATCGCTCCTAATTTACTTGAATTCGCATCTTCAGGCATACAATTAACCCTTTTAAAAGATCATCCTAAACGTTTTGCAGAAATCTCTATAGAAGTTCAATTCTCTATCTTAAAAAAAGAACCAGAAAAACTAGAATTTGCAAATGAAGAGGTGGCGCTTTTTCTTATTCAGGAAGATCCTGCAAACCTAAAATATGCAAGTCGAGAAATTGTAAAAAAAGTATTAGAGCAAAATGGATTGCTTTTCAAATATGTGAGCGATTCTTTAAAAAAAGATGAAAAGTTAATCAAGATCGCTCTGGAACAAAATTATTTAGCTAAATTTCTTTTAACAGAGTCTGAATTTGAAGATATAAAGGGGTCATTAGACCCTTACAGATTCTATGAAAAATATAGACGTGATTTCTGCGATCCTTTTTTAAACTAAAGCGCGCAGTACCAGCTCTTTCACCGCTTTCACTTCATCTAGCCTCCCTACAACCATAGTATGCGGTGCTGACTTCAAAATGTTCACATCTCTTTTTGCCTCTTCCAAAATAGAGACAATTGCTTCTACAAAGGCATCCAATGTACGCTTCGATTCTGTTTCTGTCGGTTCAATCAACAAACACTCTTTTACAATAAGCGGAAAATAAGTTGTAGGCGCATGAAAACCATAATCTAAAAGGCGCTTGGCAATATCCACCACCCTCACTCCCTCTATACTATCCGCTTGCACAACAAATTCATGCATGCAGGCACGCTCAAATGGCACCTTTAAATAAGCAGACAGCCTCTTTTTTAAATAATTAGCATTCAACACTGCGTGTTCTGCTACGCGCCGCAATCCATAATGGCCATAAATCCGAATGTATAAATAAGCCCTTAAACAGACGCCAAAATTACCAAAAAAGCTAGCAATTTGGCCAATAGAATGGTCTGATTGCCATTTTACGCTTCCATTTGAAACAAGAGGAAGAGGTAAAAAGGGGGCTAACTTTTTATTGCACAAAACAGGACCGCAGCCAGGACCCCCTCCCCCATGAGGGGTAGAAAATGTTTTGTGCAAATTCACATGCATCACATCAAACCCCATTTCGCCCGGACGCACGATATTAAGAATCGGGTTCAAATTAGCCCCATCGTAATAAAGGAGTCCTCCTGCTTGATGCACAATTTCTGCTGCCTCTACAATCACAGTGCTAAAAAGCCCCAATGTGTTGGGATTGGTGAGCATCAATCCTGCTGTTAGTGGTCCTACCTTTTGCTTTAATTCTTCTAAATCAATATCCCCTTCCCCATTTGTGCGAATGGGGATAATTTTAAATCCTGCCATCGCAGCACTGGAGGGATTTGTGCCGTGGGCATTGTCAGGGATCAGCAGCTCTATGCGTTTAGTCTCTTTTTGGCTTTTATGGTAAGCGGCGATCATTTTAACGCCTACAAACTCTCCCTGAGCTCCTGCATTGGGGCTTAAACTACCTGCATACATGCCGCAAATCTTGCAAAGATAGTCCAGCAGCTCTTCTATGAGCTGCAAATTCCCTTGCACACTTGAAGGAGGAGCCAAAGGATGTGTGGCCACAAAACCTTTCAAGCGCGCCGCTTGTTCATTGATGCGCGGATTAAGCTTCATCGTGCAGCTGCCTAAAGGATAAAAAATATTATCAATGCCTACGTTGCGTTTGGCTAAACGTGCAAAATGACGTGTTAAATCGGTACAGCACGTCTCTGGCAATCCGATGGGATCTTTTCGTAAAAACTCTTGTTTTGGCTTAAACACTAAAAATTCTGAATCATTTTTGGGCAAGCTATACGCTTTTTGACCCTTCTGAGACTGCTCGAATAATGTCTTCATATAGCTCCTTTTGCCACTTGAAGATAGCGGTCCAATTGCTCTTTTGATTTAGTCTCTGTCACAGCTACCAACAGAGTGCGCTCATCTAATTCAACTCCGGGTGCAATGGAGGCGGCATAAAAAGCCTTGCTCACAGCTTTTGGAAAACGCACGACAAATTCATTAAAATGTTCTTTATCTTCTATATAAACTCCCGGCAGTTGACGCAATCCATTTTTTAAATAAGCGGCTCTTTGATAGTTGGTGAGCGCCAAATCATGCAATCCCTGTGGCCCATACCAGAGCATCGTCACAAAGCTTGCCAGCATCATTAATGCTTGATTGGTGCAAATATTAGAAGTGGCTTTTTCCCGGCGAATGTGCTGCTCTCTGGCTTGTAAAGTCAACACATAGCCCCGTCTTTCATTTTTATCTACTGTCTGCCCCACAATACGACCTGGAAGCTGCCTGACAAATTCTTTTTTACATGCCATACAACCTGCATAGGGGCCGCCAAATAGAAGAGGAATTCCCAACGGTTGGCACTCTCCCACAGCAATATCAGCGCCTACTTCATAAGCATTTTTAAAAAGGCCATAAGAAATGGGGTTGGCACATAAAATACAATAAGCTCCCACTTTTTTTGCCCTTTTAAAAATCTCTTCAGAGTCTTCTAGCACACCAAAAAAATTAGGCGATTGAATTAAAACTCCAGCCACTGTTTCATCCAGTGAATCCAATGAAACAAGAGAAAAACCATTCGATTCCAGATACTGCTCTATCACAGCTTTATAATGAGGGTGCAGACCGTCTGAACAAGCAATTTTATCGCGTTCCGGAGACATCCTAAGGGCCATCAAAGCCCCTTCTGCGCAAGCACTAGCGCCATCATAGACACTGGCGTTAGCTGCATCCAACCCAGTAAGCGCACAAATAGCAGATTGAAATTCAAAAATAGCTTGCAGCATGCCTTGAGAAATTTCTGCTTGATACGGGGTATAAGCTGTTAAAAATTCAGATTTACTGATCACAGCATCTGTAATAGCGGGGATCTGATGTTCATAGGCACCTGCTCCCAAATAGTTATCAAAGAAAGGAAATGTGTTTTTAGCAGCTAGGCTCTCCATGAGTTTTAACCCATCATATTCAGACATGCCATCATCAATAGATGGAGAAGGGCGTGATAAATGAGTTGGGATGGCAGAAAAAAGCTCCTCTATAGAATCGATCCCTATCGTTTGAAGCATCTGCTGAACCTGAATATCGCTATTGGCTATATAACTCATTAACGTCCGATCATTTGGTGATAAGTGTTTAAATCCATTAGATCTTCCCATTGAGAAAGATCCTTAATAGATAGTTTAAAAATCCACCCCTCTTCTTCAGGTGAAAGATTAATAAGGCCTGATTCTGTTTTCAAACGCTCATTCACTTCTACAATTTCCCCATCGATTGGGCTATAGACATCCGCTGCAGCCTTTGTGGACTCCAATACAGCCGCATCATCGCCCTTTTTAATGAACCTACCTACCTTAGGAAGCTCTACGTAAACAATGTCCCCCAACTCTCCCTGGGCATAGGCGCTTACCCCCACTGTTGCCATCTTTCCATTCAAACGCACCCATTCGTGCGAATCGGTAAATCTCATCTTCTCTCCTTAGAACCTGTTTTATTTAACAAACGGCAACTCCACCACTTGCGCTTTCAATTGCCGCCCCCGTACTTCAATATCTAAAATCTCTCCTGCACTAAAAACTTGTACAGCTATTCCCAGAGCAATTCCTTTTTCTAATGAAGGAGAATAAGTTCCTGAAGTTAGGAAGCCAACATTTTCTTCTTTATAAAAAATCTTCGCCCCCTCACGGGCCACCCCTGCTTCCTGCAGTAAAAGAGCCACAGGATAACGACGCTCTCTTTCTTTTTCAATTAAGGCTTGTTTTCCTACAAAGTCTGCTTTATTCAATTTAACAGCCGAGCGAGCCACACTCTCTGTGGGCATAATCGATTCATTGATCTCATGTCCATAAAGCGCATATCCTTTTTCCAAACGCAGCGTATCTCTGGCGCCAAGGCCAATAGGGCGCAAATTTTTATTTTTTTGCAAAAGAGTTTTCCATATTTCAACTACAATGCAATTGGATGCGGCAATTTCGCACCCTCCTAATCCCGTATAGCCTGTTTTTGACAGTAGAAGATTATTTTCCAATAAAATACATTCCATCGATGCCATCTCTTTTAAACAGGGAAAAATTTCAGAGACCATTTCAACAGCCTTAGGGCCCTGAATCGCTAAAATTCCATTTTCTTCATAATAAGGCTCTACTTTAACTTTATAGTTGGCTGCATGCTTTAATAAATGTTCTAAATCACGCTCACGATTGCCCGCATTCACAATAAGAGAAAATTGATTTTGATCGGTTTTATAAATGATGAGATCATCCAGAGCATACCCTTGTGGGTTGCACCAAACAGTATAAGTGGCACTGCCTATTTTTTTGCCTGCAATGCGATTTGTTGAAAGAAAATCTAAAAGAGATTCGGCATCACTGCCTGTTATATCGATACGTCCCATATGAGAGACATCAAAAATGCCAGCATGTTGATGCACATGGAGGTGTTCTTCCAAAATGCTTCCATAATGCACCGGCATCATCCAGTTAGAGAATTCTACCATCTTGGCATTAAGGGCTATATGTTGTTCATAGAGCGCTGTTTTCTTCATGCTGCTTTTTTACAAAAAAAAACTTTCTCTGTACAGAGAAAGTTAATCAGCTCTATTTCCTTTATAAATTCTTAAAATTGCCATGATATTCTTTGCTTTAAACCTAACACCTAGGAAAACCAATGACCTATTTCAAAACCTTTCTTTTATCTGCTTTTCTTTGTCTGCTATCGATGAACGTAAACGCAGAAATCCTTTATACCGTTCAGGACCTTGGAACTTTAGCAACCGATAAAAGTGAGGCTCGCTCATTAAATGCAAATGGATGGGTAGCCGGTAAATATTTTAACAAAGATGAAACTGCTGATTTTTTATGGACACCTGAAACAGGTTTAGAAATTATCACCAATGAGGCTGACAAAGAGAGTTATCCAAAATTAAACAACGCAGGCATTGTAAGGGGATTTATGCTTAAACCGGGCGGTTGGCTCTCCTCTGCACAAATGAGAAGATATGTTTATAATTTATCACATGAATTTGCCTACTCAGACTGGTCAAATAGAGACAAGGGATGGTCTGTTATTGCCATGAATGATCTCTATACACTTATGTGCGACCATGTCGATCCATTTAAATCCTCTATTTGCTTTTTTGACGGGAATGGAAAGTTTGTGACATTTGGAAAATTCTTTCATGATGGAAGTGATCAACGCTTTGCCACAGCCATGAATAATCATTCCCAAATTGTTGTGACTACAGAAATCGCCGGTTTTTTAGGCACAAGTTTTCTCTCTACCTATGAGCTAAATATTTACGATGTGGAAACAAGCCAATGGGCAGCAGTTGCATATGGAGCTCTCTACTATGCAGTTGGAATCAATGACCAACAGATGATCATTGCAAGAAATAAAAAAGGTAATGAGGGCTTTTTCGGTTCCAAAGAGTTGGGAATGTCTAGCTTAAAGGATTTTGTTCCAACAGCCTTAAATAATCTGAATCAGATTGTGGGCAAGAAAAAACAAGAGGTCTTCTTACGCCAACCAGATAGTACAATGATCAGCTTGAATCAAGCCGTTGATCTCAAACAATTTGGTATAGAAAAAATCACCGATGCCTGGTCAATTAATGATCAGGGGCAAATTTTGGTTACAGCGCGTATAGCTGGCAAGTCTCATACACTATTGCTACAACCTCATTAAAAAAGAAGAATAACAGGATAGGCAGGAATACGCATCAGGCTAACTCTTGCAGTCCTTCAGACTGCGACATCTAACCCATTCATACCCAGGGCGTTGCCCTGGGCTGCCAGCACTGTTAGTCCTTCGGACTAGCTGTAGATAGAATCAGGGGTATTTTTATTAAAAATATGCTTGCAACCATAGCCTGTAAGGCTATAATTGCAACAGCCCAGGGCAACGCCCTGGGTGTGAATGGGTTAGGTATCGCAGCCTGAAGGGCTGTAAGAGTTAGCCTGATGCGTATGCCTGCCTATTCTGTCATTCTTTTTTCATGCTGTTTGTTGAATTTTGCTTTAGTTTAAATGTGAATTTTTATTAAGTTTTTGCCTTAAAACATTCCAAATCTTTTCATCTATCGTCTCTCCCAGTTTTAACTGGCTCCATTTTACTGCAATCAGGTTAGCCGCTTTAACACATTTTTTAATTGATTTTTTATTCAAAGCAAATACCAAATACATACCTGCCCAGATATCTCCCACACCTGTTTTATTATTTTTTTCTCCCTCAAGTTTAAGCGCTTTATAATGAATAGCCTTTGTTTGTCCTGCAGATTTTACCCAGCATCCATCGGCTCCATCTGTCGCGATTACCGTTTGCTCAAAAGGATACTTTTTAAACGCCTCCTCAAGACTTTTACTCTTCCATAAAGCTTTAACCTCGTCCACATTTCCAAATAAATAATTAACATCCGAGACAGCTTGTTGAAAAACATCTCTATACCCTTTAACTAAAGCTTTAGTTGGGAGATTGATGGAAACTGAAATACCATACTTTTTAGCAATTTCAATGCATCTGGGGACCATACCTAATGTAGTGCAAGAAAATCCCGAAATATTGCAATGCTTAAAATTTTTAAAACTTTCTTCAATAAGATCATTGCTGGTAGAACTCTCGATTGCTCCTAACTGAGCCACCATCGATCTCTCCCCATTTTTTTCAATAAAACTCACAACTCGACCCGTAGATTCCTCTGGTGTCTTAATTAAATGTATCGAATGAGTCCCTATTAGCTTATAGTATTGTTCAATTTCTTCGCCTATTTGATCAGATCCCACTCTCCCGCAAACTCCGTGCTTTTGTTCAGGATCGATTTTTACTAAAGGAAGCAGAAAATTAGATCCGCTTCCCCCACATCTCCATAGATCATTTTCTCGGAAGCTTTTTACATTCTTCCATAATTCTTGGAATTTTTTATTATCAATCTGAATAGTGTCATCTTGTTTAACCCCCCACTCCTCCAACAATTTTTTTTCAACATTAAAAACAAAATCATCGCGCAAAGGATTGCCTACAACAAGTGTGGACCAGTCTTTCGTATTATTCATATATATTACCTCAATAAAAAATTTAGGTTCTTTTCTTTTGGGCAGTCTATATTTTTATTTAATTTAGCGCTAGCGATTATATACCAGTTTAACGATTGTCTCTATATGCACTGTATGGGGGAATTGATCTACAGGCTGCACTGTCTCTATTTTATAACCTGCCTCTACAAGTTTTTTCAAATTCTCCACCTGGGTAAGCGGATTGCAAGAAATATAGATGATTTCTTTAGCTGCTAATTTTTGTAAATGCATAATCGCCGCGTCTTCCAGACCCGATCTGGGGGGATCAATAATGGCCACATCAGCCCTCCCGTTCAACCCCTGCAAGACATGTGCGACATCCCCATCGTAAAAAGTGGCATTGGTCACGCCATTGTGCTTGGCGTTTTCTTGCGCATCTAAAATTGCCTGTTTAGACAGCTCAATCCCAACCACACTTTGTGCCCTTGCGGAGGCGGCGAGTCCCAATGTCCCTGTCCCACAGTAAAGATCAAAAACACGCGCCCCATCTAAGGTAGCCATTTGCAATGCTGTAGAATAAAGCTTTTCTGCCTGGCGCGAATTGGGCTGAAAAAAGGCAGAAGGGCTAATGTTAAAACGCCATTGCTTCTCGTTTTTCCCATCATTGACATTTAAAATTTCTGTAATATATTCAGGACCGCTTAAATGCATCTCAAAGAATTGCGTTCTTTGCCCTTTAATTGCCTGATGAATCGTCATAAAAATGACCAGGTTTCCCTTTTCTGGTTGCGCTGTTTGTTTAATGACTTGAATAAAACGATTAATCTGGGGCTTAAAAAGAGCTTCATGAGGATTACCGGAAACAACCAGATTGACCATGCGGTCTCCTGTGTGCATGCCTTCACGCAAAATCAAATTACGTAAAGCCCCTTTATCTGCATTGGGCTGAAAAGCATGCAGCCCCTCCTCGTTTTTCCACCACTTCCTCACTTCTGCTAAAAGTGCAGCCATCCAAGGATTTGTCAAGTGGCATTCTTGCAAATTAATAGCTCTACCGCGGCTATTGACCTCAATGAGTCCTAAATAGCGATTCCCCGTCTTATCTTGAGAAAAAGTAAAATCCATTTTATTGCGGTAGTTCCACTCAGGTTCGCAAGCAATGATAGGACGCAGATAATCTTGAGCATCCAAAGTTTGGAAAAGAGACTTAAGCCTATTGTTTTTTTCTAGCAACTGCGCTTCATAACTTATTTGCTGCCAACTGCATCCCCCACAATCAGGAACATGAGGGCAGCGCGCGGCCACTCGATCGTGTCCGGGCTTAAGTATTTTTAAAATATCTGCTTGATGCGCTTCATTTCTACGGCAATACGTAGACACAGAAAGTAGATCCCCCACAACAGCGCCGGGAACTTCTACTTTAATGGTCTGCTTTTCATTTAAAACATGCAGACCTATCCCTCTTCCTTTTTTATTGTAAGAGGTGATTTCAAGAGAATTTATAGAGTGATTAGTTTTAGCCATGCTCGAAATGTTAGCAGGAAGAAGAAAAAAAAGGGAGACTTTATAGAGCCTCCCCTCTAAAAAATAAGAAAAAGGCGTTAGATGCGGCGTCCTTTTCTTGCAGCAGCGGGACGTCGCAATGCTAACATACCAGATTTTGCTGCTACTTTAGGAGCGTTTTTTTTTTTTTTAGCTGCTTTTTTTGCAGGCGCTTTCTTAGCAGCAGCTTTTTTAGCTGGAGCTTTTTTCTCAGCAACAACCTCAACTTTAGCAACAGGATTTCTGCGGCTTGGAGCTAAGAATTCGCGAACTGATTTTTCAGCTTTTAATTCGTCTTTTAAAGTCTCACCTTTAGTTAAGATACCTTGAACTAAAATTTGAGTTAAGTGTTGACGGTGGTTATTCCATTTTT
>CALBHK010000492.1 GCA_937894565.1 uncultured Chlamydiae bacterium | reverse complement strand
GCTCTTTGCCGATCTGTGAAAGAAAATAGCGATCGCAGAAAATCATTAGCACATCGATTGCCTGCGACAGCACAATCGGAAACGCAATCGGTGCCAGCTCACGCATGGTGCCAAAGCGCTGCGTAAAATTGTGGCGCACTGCGGCGCGAATCATGTGAGGTGGTCTGTGTCTGTCAGCCGGTAGCCGTTGATAAAATCAGAAACGGCCATCGCCTTTTTCCCTTCGGGGGTTACAGCAGAGATAGGGAGTGCGATGCCATCACCGCAGATGACGGAGAGGCTATCTTTACCTTCCCGGATGAGTTTGCCTCGCCCCTCCCCGGCCTTCGGCCACCCCTCCCCACGATGTGGAGAGGGGCCCAAATCAAACGTGAGTTTGACTTTCTTGCCCCGGAAAAGTGCAAACACCCCAGGTCTGGGTGTAAACGCTCTATACCTGTTCCGGATTTCCATAGCAGGGCGGCTGAAGTCGAGTTTACCGTCTTCTGCAGAAATTTTGCTGCAATGCGTGGCCTTCGTCTCGTCTTGCGGCACGATTTTCGCGCGACCATCTACGTAATCGGCAAGCATCGTCGCCCCATGCGCAATGAGGTCGGCAGTGAGTTTCACGTAGAGAGAGCCAGTGGTTTCTTCATCGGCAATCGGCACCACGCTCTGCGCGATCACATCGCCCGCATCAAGCGCTTCGACAATGCGCTGCAATGTCCAGCCGGTTTGCGTGAACCCATAGAGCAACGAATGCTCGATCGGCGATGCGCCACGCAGCAGTGGCAACAGACTGCCGTGGAAATTTACCGACTTCAGCTGCGGGGCATTAATGATGCTTGCTGGCAGAATTTTGCCATAGGCTAAAACGACAAAAAGATCGAATCCGATTTTTGTCAGCTCAGGCAATAATTGATCCGCCTCTTTTTTGACGGATTTCGGTGTAAACACCGGAATACCAAGCTCTTCGGCACGGTTGTGTACCGCCGAGCGCACCACCGACGATGCGCACTGCTCAGAGCTCCCAGAGCGCCCGCAGCCAGTCGAGCATGCGGCCCTCGGTGTCTCCGATGTTGCCGTCGGCCGCGGCCATGCCCATCAGCACCTCGTAGATCCACGCTTGTACGTGCTGCCGGTCCACGTTGCGCGCGGCGTCGCTGAGGTCCTCCATGTCGGCCAGCGACTGCTGCGCTTCCGTCATGCAGCGCCAGAAGCGCATGCTGCCCACTTGGCGCGCCAGCGTGCTGAGCGCGACGCTCTCGGCGGGTGAGAGCACCCCGTCGGCGCGCACCATCATGCGCACGAGGCCCGCAAAGGCCAGGCGTTCGTGGGGCTCGAGATCATCCAGCGTCACAGCGAGACCAGCCTATCAGGCTTCATCCGGCGCGCGCTCAATTCCCGGCGTGGAGCCCGTCTTCACCAGCCAGAGGAAGGCTTCCTGGTTGCCCTTCGGCCCCTTGATGGGCGCGTCCACGCGCCCGCGCTCGCTGAACCCCAGCGCCTTGGCCGCGCTGGCCACCGCCTCCACGGCCGCCGCGCGGAGAGCCGGGTCGCGCACCACCCCGCCCTTCCCCAGCTGGTCACGCCCCACCTGGAACTGCGGCTTCACCATGGCCAGCACGAAAGTAAAATTTGTTGTCGGCTTTAAGGAAGCGTCGCCGCAACGATTCGGCGGCGGCTGTGCTCTGATTCATGAACGGTTCAGGTGGTACGGTGTCTCGTGGGTCCTCCCCAGGTAGAACAATTTCATTCACGCTGCCCCTCTCTCGAGTCTTTCGCTCCCGCAATTCGTTCATCGGACGTTCTCCTGATGCTCTCTTGGGCCATATACACTATCGAGTTTGATAGCCATGACTCACCGTCAACACATCGAGTTATTCACCGGCCCGCGGCCGGCGCATGGATGGCGAAGCATTCGCCGATCGGGACAAGATTCAATTGTTAGGAGAATTTGAACTTCCTAATGGTGATAAAAAAAATGAATTAATTGACCTTACTGTTGAAAACGGTAAGGAATATGAAGGGCTAAAAAACAAGCGTGTCAGCATTCCATGCGGTGCGCTTGCTTCTGGTAGAAATGTGATTTTTTACGTTGCAAAAGGTGCAACACCAAAACTTTTACACCAAGTATGATACTCGTTAAAAAACAGCAACTTGCGAAGCAAGTTCGCTGTTTTTTCTTTTACTTGATACTATTCACTAATTCGGGGACAAAATTTGATGCAAAAAGACATTAAAAAACCCCTGTTATCGGGCGATTTGGCGGTCGGTGATAACAAGGGTTTGCAATCTGCTGATGCAGATCAACATAGGGATAGAATAGCACGTTTTGGCGTTTTGAAACATAGAGCAAAGCAACAAGAAAATCATTTATGGTCGCTTGCTGCATTTGATACCGATAAAGACACCAAAGACAAAGCATCTTGTCTCGCCAGTAAAGCTGCTCATAAGCTCAATGAATGCGGTAATTATTTGCTATTCAAAAATTATTACACCGTAGGCGAAGTTAAATTAACTAAGATGCGTGTCTGTAATCAGCATCTTTTATGCCCTTTTTGTGCATCTATTCGAGCATCACGCTCTATACAACGTAATAATCCTAAAGTCGTCGAAATATTGCGCCAGAATCGCAAGTTAAAGCCCGTATTGCTTACTTTAACCGTTGCCAATGGTTCAGACCTTGCGGAACGTCAGAAGCATCTTATGGACGCATTTAGAACGCTTATAAAGCGTCGTCAGGATTGGCTTAAAAAAGGTCGCGGCTATAATGAATTTTGCAAGCTGTTAGGCGGTTTCTATTCTTACGAAAATACATACAACGAAAAAACAGAAGAATGGCATCCGCATTTACACATCTTTGGTGTATTGGAAGAATGGATAGATCAGGAATCATTGTCCCAAACGTGGCATGAGATCACAGGCGATTCAATGATCGTGGACATTCGGCGAGTTAGAAAAGATAAACAATTAGGCTATGGCAAAGCAATAGCGGAAGTCTGTAAATATGCTCTTAAATTTGGTGATTTGTCTGTAGAAAAGACTTGGGAAGCGTACATGGTTCTTAAAGCCGATCGAAAAGTCGGTTTACGACTTAGCGGTTCTTTTGGGTTATTACGTGGTGTCAAAATGGATGATGAAGCGACCACAGATGACGATTTACAAGAAGATTTACCATATTTAGAAATGCTTTATAAATTTGTGTTTGGCAAGCATTCGTATTATGACTTAGTTATGACTAGACAAGTAGAGCCACAGGCTCAAGATGATCGACAGAGTGAGGAGGATGCACAGACGACCGACACGACTGGAGAGAATCGAGAGCCACAGGCTCAAACGGACGTGGCGAGGACGGTGGCAGGTGGAGGGCTCGCACCACTGCGCCGCCCACAGCGAGGACGCAAAAAACCACACTGGAGACTCCCACCTGAATTAAGAGTTAGGGTCAAACATCGCATCAAAAGATGGGATGGTTATCTCTACAATATTGATCTTTTTCCATACGTTGAACATAGGCTATTAGCCTTTATCGGTTGACGAACAAACTTTGAATGAAATGAAAAGTGTAGTGAGTACACTTTTTCCAGTAGCCGAACGAGTGTCTACGAGTGACGACTCCGAAATAAGAATTTCAAAACCTTCCTTTCCCTGATTACAAGCTCCGATCAGGTGAGCAAGCGGTAAGAACCGAGCCATCCCGAATGGGTGGCGACAAAATCAAAGGCAAAAAAAAAGACTCCCGTATGAGTCCTTTTCTACCTCTCTGTGTCCAACATTTGAGGGGGTTTTCACTTCGCATTGTGGAAGCTAAAAATAATTTGCGGTCACTGTGCCGAATCACTACGCAATATTTTATTACCCATACTTTAACCAATTCTTAATTTCTTGCAAACGGTTCAAAAAAG
>CALBHK010000491.1 GCA_937894565.1 uncultured Chlamydiae bacterium | reverse complement strand
CACTACATTTTTTCCATAGCTAATCTCTACATTACCGGCCGCTTTAAGTAAGCAATCTATGATTGTCTGGGAATTATCGGTAACAGGAAACATACGCCCATCAGATTCTGTTTTAAGCATGACTCCACGCTCTTGAAACCATTCAATAGTATGCAAGGGCTGAAAAAAGGAGAAAGGCCCGCGTAATTCTTTGCTTCCACGAGGATAATTTTTTACAAGTTGTGTTGTATCAAAACAAGAGTGGGTCACATTACAGCGCCCGCCTCCGGAAATTTTAACTTTAGATAGAGGGTGAAGAGATTTTTCTAAAACTAAAACGCTTTTTGGAGGCAAGTTTGCGCACGCATGAATAGCAGCAAAAACGCCTGCAGCTCCTGCACCTATTACAACTAAGTTATATTGTTTATTTTGCATAATCCTAGAAAATATAAAAAATTAAGGAGGCAAAATTGCCTCCTTAATACTAAATCATTTACTTATCTTTGATCCCACTCTGCACGAACTGAATTATCTAACTCGATATTCATTAAAATATAATCATAAGGATATCTAAAGAATTCGTTTTCATTACTAATTCCTATGATAACAGCATGACCAGGTCTCCAATAATTCATTTTATATTCATCATTAAAGTAAATACTCCAGGTAGAACCATCAGTTAAATGCACATCGCCAAAAAAGCTATCCGCATAAGTGATCTCTCTTGTGTAAGGACCTGCATAGTAGGGACCTACAAGATTATTAACCTGAATAGCTTCACTCAATACAGTGTTGTAGAGCTGATATTTGTATCCGCTATTAGAGTCCCAATAGTTGTTTTTTCTAAAAACAAGTGGGTGGCTGGAATGCCAATTTACAATGCGGAAACGATCTTCAAATGCAATCACCCATTGAGAGCCATCTTCTAATTGAAAAACGCTCCAATCTAGTGAGCAAGAGACCCAATAATGAAGAAGTCCGCCATGGATATAGCTCGGAAATGTTTGATAGTCTTGATAACCTTTTTTATTAAAAGATTTGACTTGGGGCTCTTCTTGAGTTTCTTCTTGCACTTCTTCTTGTGTTTCATCATCGAGTCCAGCGATATCTTCTAAGGGAATACCCGTAAAATCTTTAGAACGATGGTGTTTTAACTGTTCAGATTCGTTTTCCTCTATCTGAGTGGCTAGAGTATTTTCCGGTAGCTGCGTTTCTTCTGCGCAAAGGCTTTGTGTGAACAGAATGATTGCCGCTAATAACAGCTTACTTTTTTTACCCATGTATTTCTCCATGTTTTTAATCAGTGAATCCCTCTCTTTAACTTAATGAAGTGAGAGTCCTTCACAGGCTTGTCCTGCGAATCTCTTCCATATTATCGCATTTTTAATAAAGATAAAATAAAGAAAAAAATAAAATTTGAGTAAGGAAGTGTGCAAGAATAAATTA
Organism: uncultured Chlamydiae bacterium; assembly: GCA_937894565.1. Lineage (GTDB taxonomy): Bacteria > Chlamydiota > Chlamydiia > Chlamydiales > CALBHK01 > CALBHK01. The sequence goes on along the minus strand of CALBHK010000491.1, from coordinate 302 downwards.
CATGCTTGGGCATCGCCAAAGCATGTAATTTATTCTTGCACACTTCCTTATCGGATGCCGGGCATCCGATTACTAGACACTACTTTAAATAACTATCTCTGTTCCCACTCAGCACGCACTGAATTCTCCATTTCAATATTGATTAAGATGTAATCATAAGAGAAGAAGAGCCAATCAATAATACCTATATCATTATTGACCCCTAAAATAATGGCGTGAGAAGGCTTCCAATGCTTTATCTTATGTCTGTCTGCACTTTTAACACACCATTCGGAATGATCTGTTAATTTTACATCTCCCCA
>CALBHK010000490.1 GCA_937894565.1 uncultured Chlamydiae bacterium | reverse complement strand
GTATTCCGCAACATTGATATTGGTTTCTTGTTCTGGCCAATCAGAAAATCCCTTGGAGGAATGGCATACAGCCGCAAACCAACACGCCCAGGCCGGAGCGCCTTCAAAGCATCTTGTGTCAACCATCCTTAATTTAGATTCCCATCCGGGTCTTGGCAGCTTGAGTTCTAAATTTATATCGTAAACATTCCACCACTGGTTGTAGCCTTCTTTGACCTTTAGGATTCGATTCCAGCCAATCAATGACCGTTCCTTGAGAGTAGCCAAGCTCCTGTCTACGGTCTTTTCGCCCATAAGGCAATCTTTGGCTATCATATCTACCGATATTAGCTCCTTGCCGACATTCTGAAACATGTTAATGGAAAGCAAGACCCTGTATTCAGAGTCGGAGAGGAATCGAGCATGGGACTCGTGGATTACTTTGTACTTCATTTCACATAAAGGTTTTAAATTAAAAAAGGCACCCAAATGAGTGCCTTGAAATTGGTTTTTACCTTTATGAAAAGAAATACAAAGTTAATTCAACTCTTGATAAAAACCAATTTACTAGCCACAAATTTTCGGCAGCGGCAAAGATAATAAAGCTTTTTGTAATTATCAAGAGCCCGGATGAATTAATCAGCCTCAATAGACCGAATGACTTCAAGTTTAAGTAAAAGAACATCCTTGCCAGTCAGTCTAGCTGCGATCTTAGCATCAGAAACAGCATCCTGTTCATAAGTCCAGCCATTCAGCATATTTTCAGACATAAGGCACTGATCTTCCTCTACATCCGAAACCCACATCTTGCCAATTTTCAGATAATACATAACCCAATTTTTAAACCGCATCCTTAGCGGCCTGTAGTGATTGAAAATTATCAATAAACTTCCCATTAAAGAAAAGTTTAAAGAAGCGAAATCTGGGCTTAATCGTATAGAGCCCAGATTTCCATACTCCGTTTTCTCGCGTCCACATTAGTTTGGTGAATGATACCCACAACGCTTATGCGCTTTATACCCATCCGGGCGGCGGACAGTGCCACAGGATGAGAAAATGAGTAGGATTAAAAATAGGATTACTCTCATAAATTCTCAATTATTCTAATTAACTTTTCAGCATACTGCTCGTCCTGAGAGTAAATACCCTCCAATCCATAGGCGTAACTTCTCCAATCCAATCCTTTTAAATGGGCGTATTGAGGCTCCTGAGCGAGTTTTAAACTGTGAGCCCTATAAGACTCCCAAACAGTGTTAAAACGTCGAAATTTCGACCACCTACCTTCTCCTCGATCAAAGTACATGATGCAGTGCCCATCCGGGCATTTTTTTTGGTGACATTTCATCCCAAAATGGTTATTGGCCCGGATGGCCAGATCGCTCCTACCACTGTCTCCTTCAAGAACAGCCTGAGCAATGGTAATCTGCCAAGGTATACCGTACTTGGCCTCTTCGGACATCGCCAGAGGGATGTACCGTAGGATGTAGGTTAATGCTAGTGCGATCATAAATTAGGAGTGTAAACAGAAGTAATTTCTACCTTCAAAACCTCAAGTTGAAGCCCGGATGATTCGTTAAAGTCGAGCGCTTGGCATAAAGACTCAAACGGCATAGCCTCACCCAAGTATTCTGTATACGAAGCAACGCTATGTCGCTCCATTAAAACAGGATCGTTATATAGATAATGCGACCCATCCCATAATACATAGAATGTTTTCAAAACGGTTGATTTAGTATCCATTCAAGCTTTTCATTCGCTCCAGGACACAGGTTAAGAACTTCAGGTTTTGCTTCTAACAAGTATACGAACGCAGGCCTGAGTCTAATGACCCAGCGGCCATGTTCGAATTTCAATTCACTTTCGGTCCAGCTCATAGAAATTCAGCACGTTTTTCAATGGAATTTCGGTAACAAACACCGTATCTCGTTCTTCAAACGTTTTGGTTTGCTCGGTCCGAAAATACCGACCATACTGGCGGTAGCCCAGGTGTTTAAAAACCAACCGTTCCTGAGCACCCGGGTTTGGGGTCATTTCAATAATCCCAACAACTTGTGGTTCGATGCAATCTTTCTGACATGATGCCAGTGTTAATAAAAGGATGAGTAAGTATTTCATTGGAAAAATTTTAAGTCACGATTTGTGTTAAAAGATTCTTCACCCACCTTTACAGTGTATTCCACAGACGTGATTTCGGTTTTGTCTTGTATAATAGCCTTGAGAACCCATTTATCCATCCAAAGATAAGTGTCTTCAATTGGCTCTTTTTCTTCAAGGCTCCAGTTATCAAAAATCTTTTGCCCTCCCTTTTTGAATTTGATATGGGCATCGATAAAATAATTCATCGCCAATCCAATTTTGTATCAAGCACATGCTTGATGATTAATAAAGATGTTCCAGCAACAATCACCTGACCTCGCTCAGTGCCCTTACGACGCTCCTCACGCTCATTAAAAGCCCGGATGAGCTTCGGCACCACCAAGGTGTCAATCGTACAGTCAGAGCCACGCACAGCGGTAATTTCACATTTACCAATGAAGTTCCCATCATGCGTGGCTAAGTCATAACCAACCTTCGATCCCCGATAAAAAGTCACGCAAATTAGTTCCCGTTCCCCGAATTCCTTTACCGTACAAGTAACTGTCTTCAGGTGGGCGATTTGAGCAAACGAAAAAACGGGGAAGAAGAGGAGTAGGTATTTCATATTGCTTTGAGTAGGCCATAAGTACTACAAATATATCGCTTATCGCCTTCATAAGCAACATTGTTTGTAAAATAAATTTTACGTCCATCAAAACAGATTTCAATTCCTTCAGCCAGAAGTTTAAACCCTGCTGGCTTCAGTTTATTCTCATGTAGCACATACTGACGACCGCCGCCAATACACAAAATCAATTCCAATTGCCCGGATGAACGAAAAACCAACCCTAAGTCCATAGGACATTGTGGGCAAGATATTTCTACAGTCCGGTCCCGGATGACCTGAGCGGACAGGAAGATGGGAAAGAGAATGAAGATTAGAGTTTTCATCAGATTTTGATTTTGTCGTTAAAGATTACAATCAGAACGACGATGAAGATTAGGAATGCAATCATGTTTTATTGCAAAGATAATTGCATTCCTAATACGAGTCAAGTTTAATCTTCAGGTTCGGCGTAATTTAGTAGTTCATCCGGGCTTCCTTTAAATCCCTCAACGGTAATTTCAAAGATATCGTCAATCAGTCTTACTTCGTAATTGTATTCTTGTTCATCATCCGCTGTTGTCATGTAAAAACCCCCAATTTTCGCTTTGTTTTCTCGGACATACTGAGCAGCTAAACATCCCATGCCATTAGCAAACCCAGTTTCCATTGTTTCGTCACCAATTCCATTAATGACCGTTTTGGTTTTCAACCAATTTGCAAGATCGTGACCAACTCCAGAAATATATCCGTCGTATTGCTGGTAAATACTTGCAACAATTTGTTGGTTTTGATAAAATTTAACTGTACTACGAGTTCCCATTTTGTTTATTTTAACGGGTTAAAAAATCAGGCATTGCCCGGATGATCAAATCTTCCACCCACTTTTCCGCAGGTCATTAACCATAATCTTACCAAGAACAAACACCATTATAAGGGTGAATATCCATGACTCATGTGCGATAAACGCGAGGGAAGAGAATAAAATGATTAGTGTTAGTTTCATAGGTCCCAAATTAAAGGGAAGAGGTAA
>CALBHK010000489.1 GCA_937894565.1 uncultured Chlamydiae bacterium | reverse complement strand
AAATGATTTTGCTGCATATTTTCAATGAACTTCTCAAAATAAATCTTCTAAGAATTATTCCAAGCAAATCATTAAATATCAGCCTCTAGTCTATTTGCAAACAGCCAGTCGTAACATTCCTAATGAATGACTTCAGAGTCAGAATCAAATGCAACCATTAAGACTCTGTTCTTCAAATCAATAAGTTCAGCATCTGAAACTATTCCGTGTGAACCGTACCATTTTAGATTTTCTAAAATTTTCTTATTGATACTTGCTTTAGACTTTAAAGTAGTTCTTTCCAGCACTACACCATAATTGTCGTCAATTTGTTTTATAAGTTTAATATATATCCTAGCACCCATAACATCCTCTTTGCTACCGCCGCAAATTAGATTTTTCTCAGCACCTAAAGCGCTTGTAATAAATGCAAACAAGAGGAAAAAAATTGTCGTAATAATTTTCATAAGAACTCCTTAAAGACTCACCTAAAAGCTTTATTAACCTACATGCATTGCAATGTCCATAAAATACGCCCTCTTCTAGGGTATTACTGCTTGCAAACTATCGAAACTATTTTTCTGGCTGGCATGACCATCGCACTTCATTTGTAGCACAATGCAGGTTACCCCCGAAAATATCGTGGGATTTTGTATCTGTAGGTATGGCCTTGATACCGATAACCTTTAACTGCTCAGCTATTTTAATTTCCAGATCTTGAGATGACACTGTGCCCGCTTCCAAACTCACTCGTGGTTGTGAATAAAAATAAACTGTCCCCGCACTTAAGCCATTGATAGGATTGAACGAGATCAGATTTTTGTTTGATCGCAAAAGTTCTCCAGCAGATGCCGGCAACTTGATCACCTTTGGCACGCAAGCTGACAAATTGCCATTTGCTTTTTTTATAAATGAGACCAGTTTTCGATTCATGATTTCGATATCATTTTCTTGTGCCATAAATAGATCTTGTAACTGACCCGAAGTTTTTCCTAAGAGTTTTGTCAAGAGTTTCGGTGAGGCTTGTAAAATTGCAAACGAACACTCAGACACTGAAGGAGCATAGTTCGGTACCACATTAAATATTTCATCAATATGTCCAAAGTGTTCTGGCAGACTTAATTCAATAACGTTTTGAAACTGCTTAAAATAATTCAATATGCTTACAGAAGCTCCAACAGAAACAGAACGACCAACCGCTAATATGTCAAAAGGTAAGGGCAGAAAATTTCCCCCCATGGAATAGGTTTCTGTATCCATATTTTTTTTCTTTTCCCTCCAAATGGCATCAAATTCAGCACTTAACTCAGCTGGAGTTCCATAGGCATCTAGAGTTTTTTCGGCTGTATGAACTAATGACTGAAAATCTGTTTTGGATATATAGGAATGCTGAGAAGGTGAAAACTGACAAACATTCGAAATATACTTAAAAAGTGTTGTGTTCGACGAGTCTAATTGTGAATTCATATACGGCATATGAATAAACGTTGGCATTCCCATTTGAGAGCCAAACACACCCAGATCTCTTGCAAATGTTGGTGCTTCACTACTACTGATATTATTTTTACGATTTAACGGAATTATATTTACATTTTCACCTAATTCAATCACTTGATCAACAAAGTCTTCTGTCATTCTGGGGATGTCCACAATAAGATTGATTTTCACCTCAGGGGTTTCCCTTGCGATCGTTTTTACACTATTTAAACAATCTTCCCTATAGGCACGACACCCAATAAAAACACCGGCTAAGGGTAAAGAACTTGGTGCCAGATTCATGGGCGAGTCCCCGCATAAGGGTAGTTGGGATTTTTTCAATTTTTTTTTGGGGATACAATCAACAGGTCTATTTAACCAACATGACTGACCATCCTGTCCGCATTCAATTCCATACAGTGCCAATTTTTGCACCAATGATGTCTCATTTTTAGCATATACTTGCTGGCTAGTAAGAATATAAAGTAGGAGCGATAGAATAGATAACTTCATACAACTAATGTTTTCACACTTTGTGCCACCAGATATTTATCTATGAGTCAGAGGATAGGAATTTTTAAGCCCGAATCGATCCATTCTAAGATCTAGTTTTTCCTTGGTTGCTGTTAAAATTGTGTAACTGGAAGGGGTTTTTGGCAATGAATTTCATCGATTTTTGAAATTTGCGGTATGTATTTGAATTGCAGATGGTGTGTTTCAAGATTTTGAACGAACGAATCCATTGCAGCTTTGATTCTTAATCTGCCGATTGATTAAAATTGTCGAAGTTCATATCGAAGTGTTGTTGAGCGAAGTCATCTTCGAAATGATGCTGAACTTTTGGCGGCCCTCTGGCTGGCATGAGCCGCGGCGGTTTTGTATCAAGGCCCATGTGTTCCAATATTTTTCGAATCACTTTTGGATCTTCGATAGCGGCAATAATTTTCATTTTTCCGCCGCATTTGATGCAAGTCTCAACGTCGATGTTGAAGACCCTTGCAAGTAGCCGTGCCCAGGGAATGTTTTTCTTTTTTAGTTCGAGCTGCTTTGGATCGATGATGTCTTGTTCTTGGCCTGTGACTTTGAGTTCCGGTGGTTTAGGAACGATTTGTTTTCTATGTTTGTAGTGGGGACCGAGTACGCCGTGATACCTGGTTAGGTGCACTCTTGGCCGTGGAACTAGTGCCACGAGTCGCTCCATCAGCTCCATCGGCGTAAGCTTCATGGCAGTGGTTCCGTCGTCCCAAGGTTTTTTGAATTTGTAGATCACATCACCCTGATCGTTGATGGAAAGTC
>CALBHK010000488.1 GCA_937894565.1 uncultured Chlamydiae bacterium | reverse complement strand
ATCGCAGTCTGAAGGACTGCAAGAGTTAGCCTGATGCGTATGCCTGCCCATCCTGCCGCCGAAGGCGATCCTGCCCATCCTGTTCCTTCTTCTTTTTTTCTGTTCCTTCTTCATCCTGATATAAATAGGAAATATGAAAAGAAAAATATTGTGCACAGGTTTTTCTGTTCCGCCTCACCTTAAAGAAGAGGAGGTGACTCACCTTCCCCTAATTGAAGAAATCGCTTTGCCTGTAGAAAACATCTCTTTAGAAAATTTCACCCACCTCATCTTTACAAGCAAAACAGCACTACGTCTCTTTTGCGAAGAAAATGAAAACATAAACAAAGACATTCCTATCATTTCTGTAGGCCAGGCAACCACTCATGAATTAAAAAAAATCGGTTTCTGCAACATTCACACAGCTGAAAAAGAAAATGCAGAAGGAGTTGTTGAACTCATTCATAACCTCCCCCTAACAAAAGCTCATTTTTTATGGCCGCGTTCTAATTTAGCCCGAGAGGTCATTGAAGACTATTTTAAAGAATCTCCCTGTTCTTTAACACCCTTAGATCTCTATACTGTACGCACAAGAACAATCCCCAAACTCCCCGATTGGACCTCCTTTGATTTTATCTATTTCTCCAGCCCTTCCACAATAAACGCATTTGTAGAGCTCTACAAAACCCTTCCCCCCCTTAGTCAATGTTTAACAATTGGAGAAGTAAGTGAAAACCACTTAAAATATCAGTTGAATTTTATCTAAAAGAGAAAGAAAATAAACTCAAACAAAGGAGTTTTACATGCCCAATACACCTCAACTTGCTCCTTTACCTTATCCAGAAAACGCTTTAGAGCCTTTTATCAGCGAAAAAATCATGCACATTCATTATCACAAACACCATAATGCCTACTTTACCAACCTCAATAAAGCGCTAGAATCTCTGCGCGAAGCTGAAGCTAAAGGCGATGTGGAAGGCATTTTAAAATTACAAAGCGCTATCGAATTTAACGGCGGTGGCCATCTTAACCACTCCATTTTTTGGACCAACATGGCTCCACAAAATAAAGGCGGTGGAGAAGCTCCCAAGGGCGAACTATCAGAAGCCATTCATCGCGATTTTGGCTCTTTGGAACAATTTATTGAAAAATTCAGTATGGCAGCTACCGCCATTCAAGGATCAGGCTGGTGCTGGTTGGGATATAACAAAGCGCAAAATCACTTAGAAATTGCCACTTGCGGCAACCAAGAGCCGCTGCTGAAAAAAGGGCTTATTCCTTTGCTTGGTCTGGATGTATGGGAACATGCCTATTATCTGCAATACGAAAACCGCCGTCCTGAATATGTAAAAGCTTTCTGGAATGTCGTGAACTGGAAAAACGTCGCAGAGCGCTACACACAAGCGAAACAAAAATAGAAGAACTAAACGCAAAGACACCAAGAATAAAGCTTAAGTAAAAAATTTAACGCGGAGACGCGGAGACACAGGAACGCGGAGATAATTTTCAGGTTTTATAACCCAAAGATTTCCCCGCGTTCTTGTGTCTCCACGTCTCCGCGTTAAATTTTTTTTATTTTGCGCTCATACTTTCTTGGGCCATTTCCAATACCTGTAATGTACGCAGAGCTTCTGCTCCATCCGTTAAGGGAGTTTTTCTCTCTTCGCAGCATCTTAAAAAGTGGATGCACTCCTCTTTCAAAGGCTCTCGCTGCTCTACTTCTACTGGGTGGCCCTCTACCGGATTTGCTTTAGGTACATTCCCTTCCCAAACCAGATGGTTTTTATAAAAGACAAGCTTCTCTTCCCACACTTTAGTGTCATCAAAGACGACCATCCCCTTTTCACCCACGACGGTCAATTTCTGCTCTTTAAAAGGATTCAACCAAGAGACAAAAATATGAGCCCTTAAGTTGCCAGGAAATTTAAGAAGAGTGACTGCCGTATCGGCAATACCCGGTGTGATGTAGTCGCCTCCCATGCAATAGACATGTTCAGGCATCTGATTGCCGCATAAAGATAAGATCACAGAGACATCGTGAGGGGCAAAATTCCACAAGGCATTTTCTTCCAGACGATACGCGCCTAAATTCAATCGATTAGAAGTAATATATTGCAAAGCCCCTAATTGCTTTTCTGCTACCATACCCTGTAATTTTTGCACACAAGGGTGGTAGTGCAATAAATGCCCTACCATTAAAATTTTACCTGTTTTTTCAGCCAACTCTACAAGCTCTTTTCCCTGTATACTCTCTAAACAGAGCGGCTTTTCAACATAAACATCTTTGCCAGCTAACAATGCAGCTTTAGTCAACTCATAATGTAATACAGCAGGCGCAGCAATAAAGACATTTTCAATCTCTTCACTTTGCAACATCCGATCAAAACTAGTTTCAAAATGCACAGCGCTATAGTGGGAACGAAATAGCTCTAACTGGGCCACATTGGGATCACATATTGTGTGCAAAGCATTTAAACCATTTAAATTTCTGGCTAAATTCTTACCCCAATACCCAATGCCGCATAAAGCGGTATTTTTTTTAAATGGTTTCATCTATTTTCTCCCCGCCTCTATACATACAGCCTCTTGAACTGCTTCTACAATAAAGTCTTGCGTTTTCTCATCCAGCCAAGGGTGCATAGGCAGACTGATGACCTCTTTTCCTAAAGATTCCAGAATAGGAAAGCTTCCCACACCATAGCCTAAATAAGCGTAAGCGGGATGTAAATGGGCAGCTTTTGGATAATAAAGTGCTGTAGGAATCCCCTTTTCTTTTAAGTACTGGCCAATGAGATCTCTTTGCGGATGGCGAATAGTATAAATGTGATAGACATGCGTATTGCCTTCTGCTATTTGAGGAGTGATACAAACATCTTTTAATAAATCATTATAACGCGCTGCAATGCGTTCACGCATTTTGAGCTCTTCTTCAAAATAAGGCATTTTAGCTAACAAAATAGCAGCCTGAATAGTATCCAAACGCCCTGTAATCCCTATGCATTTAAACTCTCTTTGCGCATTGCCTCCATGCACGCGGATCAAACGCAATTTTTCATTAAGGGCATCATCATTAGTAAAAAGCATGCCCCCATCCCCATAACAGCCCAGAGGCTTAGAAGGAAAGAAACTAGTGGACCCTATTAAGCTCATTGAGCAGCTACGCTTACCATGATGCATCGCGCCAAAACTTTGGGCCCCATCTTCAATCACAGGAATGCCATATTTTTCAGCAATTGCATTAATAGCACTCATATCGGCCATCTGCCCAAAAATCCCCACCGGCATAATTGCTTTTGTTTTTGGAGTGATAGCAGCTTCAATTAAAGCGGGGTCTATATTATAAGTTTCGGGATCAATATCAACTAATACAGGAGTTGCCCCTATTAAAGAGATCACTTCCACAGTTGAAACCCACGTCCAGGGAGTGGTAATCACTTCATCGCCAACGCCAATACCTAAAGCAAGCAAAGCCATAAAAAGGGTATCGGTCCCACTCGCGCAGCCGATAGCGTGCTTAACCCCCACATAATCTGCCAACATCTCTTCTAGCTCTTTCACTTGAGGGCCTAAAATATATTGACCACCGTCAAGTACCTTGTGAACAGCTTGATCAATCTCTTTTTTATAACGTTGGTACTGCGTTTTTAAATCGATAAAATCCATACACACCCCTATTTCTTTCTTAACATAGGGAAAAGCATACAGAAAAATATAAAAAAAAGAAATAGACCTCTTCAGCAATTAGCTAAAAAATATATCTAATAGAAAGGGCCATAGTAACAAACAAAGTGAGAGTTAAAAAAGAGAGGCCATACCCTATTAATACAAAAAGGCCATCATCTTCCAATATCCCTAACGCCACTAAAAATATTGACCAGGCAGCAATCAAGTTAGAAAGAGGGATAGGCAGGGGCAAAGCCAAAAGAAAACCTAGTAGGCAGATGATTAAACCATTCATGATTTCCATAAAAGAAGAGTGACACGCCCAATATAACCTTGGATGAATCCAACGTTTTATTTTTCTGACTATCGAGAGTGTTTTATCTGTAATCTTTTCAAGAGTATGATTGGGAATGGTTTTAGATAATAACTGATTGGGAAGCCACATTTTTTTTCCAAAAGCCATTCTAAGGCCTACAAAAGCAATAGCGACCCCGAAGGGCATAGACATTCCCGGGATTTGAATAGGCTGACAAAAAGGAAGGCTTAATAAAATAAGGATTAAAGACCGGCCTTTACCGGAAAGAATACGTAAAATTTCTTTAATAGAGATCTGTTTATTTTTTGCCTCTAAATATTGAGCTTCCTTATGTAAAAGGATAATCCCCTCTTCTAATGTGCGAAACTCATGAATTTTGACCATAACATGGATATACCACCCCCATTCAAAGAAGTCAAAAACGAGACAACTATCGCTTTTAGCACTCAATAGACCAAAGCGCTAATTTTTCTATTGACTTTTCTGCATCTATTCTCTACAATCAAGAGCAAAGAAACCAAATAGATGCGGCATGGCTAAAATCCACACTCCCGTAGAGACAAAAAACCTGGCTAAGTCAGAAAGAGAGCGCCGCGTTCTACTTGCGCTTGTGGATCACTACATTGAATTTGGAGAGCCTGTAGGATCTAATACTTTGAAAGAGATCGGCTTTCCAGAGTTGAGTTCTGCCACTATCCGCAACTACTTTGCTGAACTTGAGCGCG
>CALBHK010000487.1 GCA_937894565.1 uncultured Chlamydiae bacterium | reverse complement strand
AACATTACGGAAGTTTATTAAATGGAAAAAATAAATGGATCTTTTTAAAAAAGTCGACGAGCCGATCAAAATCTGAGATAGCTCACATTAACGAAGTTATGATATTAAACGATCGTCTAGCGAAGCTTGAAATAATAAAAGAGCGGTTCCATCAAATGTTTGATTGTGCAAATAAAGATGATGCGGAGCTGATGTTGTATGAAGTTTATCAATGGGCCTGTGATATAAATGCATGGTCGCTTGCGAAGTATTTTGTATCACTTCGAAACGCGAAAGAGTTTTGGAATTACTTTAGTCATCGATTTACAACAGGAGTCGTTGAAGGAATTAATCGCGGGATAAAGACGTTAAAATGGGTGGCTTACGGCTACAAAGACATGGCTTACTTTGCACTAAAAATCATGCAGAAATTTGGCTACCTCAATCACAAATACGCTCTTAGCTGGCTAAATCCTCAGATCGAATAAATGTGTATAACCCACAAATCTCAGAATGAGCCTGATAGGTGTTAAGATTCTAACAACTACGGTGACATTTCAACAGTTTCAAATCAGTAATAAAGAGATAGCTTAAAAGATCAAATTATAAAGAGTATTTAATTAATTTTAAGCACTTACATAAGTTTCTTTCTGAGATCAATCTTGTTGAATATCTGGAACGAAATTCGCATGTGTATAATGAAAATATCTTAAGTAAAGTGAAAATTGTTCTCACTTACATTCGATTAACTATAAAGGAGAGCTCTTATGAAAAAAGTTTTTGTTTTTTTGATGATTTTGAATGGACTTATAGTTTCTATAGCTTCAGCTGATAGTAAAGTTTGTTCTAGAACTGATTTTGGACACAAGTATAATCTATTCAGTAAGATTGAAGTTTTCAATGAATATAGTCAGAATCCTAAAGCGAAAATAACTTTCACTACTGGACAGACCGTCAATGCTGATGTAACTTCAAGCCTTTACGGTTATATAATTTGGCGAAAACAGATGAATGCAATAAGATAAAAAATGAAATCAGTGAATCTACAAATATAAATGATTTATGTAGCACATTTTTTGTTGTTAGAAAAAATCTTTCAAGCAAAAAATACGGAATTATTTTAAATGAATATTCCTCTACCCTCTACAGATTCGATTATATATTTAATGATTTTACCTGTGAAATGAACTAAGAGTACTGTGCTAAATTTTGTGTGAACCTCCTCGGGGCAAGCCCCGAGGCTTCATAGCTTCGCAATCATTTTTTCTTACGAAAAAACGAAAGCTGCGCAGGTTCCACAGCCTTTTCACCATGTTTGGAAATATATCTTTGCACCATAGCCGCATTCACGCCTTCACTGATCTAGCCCCAGTTTGGTGGACACCATTTTATGCGGCGGCAAGTTGTTTAAATTCATACTCTTCTGGTGTCATGTAATCAAGTGAAGAATGTAATCTTTGTCGATTGTACCAAACTTCAATAAATTCAAATATTAGTTTTCGTGCCTCCTCGTGTGTTTTTATTTTTCTGTTGTAAATTAATTCAACTTTTAATGTTCTAAAAAAACTTTCAACAAATGCATTGTCATAACAATTACCTTTTCGCGACATACTTTGTTCAATATTATAATCAAATAATTTGTCACGATATGCTTGTGAGGCGTACTGGCTGCCTCTGTCATTGTGAGAGGTTAAATCATTTAATAAATCTATATTTTGCCTCTGTAGACCCATCTCTAAAGCGTTAACTACAAGTTCACTGGGCATCGACTCACTCATCGAATGACCAACAACTTTTCGAGTAAATAAATCAATTACAACAGCTAAATACAACCAGCCTTCTTCAGTTGGAATATACGTAATATCTCCGCCCCAATACTGATTTGGTTTTGTGACTTGTTCATTCGCAGATTCTGTTTTAAAAACTCTTTCTGCAACTGGTAAATCATGATTTGGTGTCGTTGTAATTGGTTTAAATTTCTTTTTACCAATACCTTGAATATTATTTTTCTTCATTATTTTTTGAACTCTATTCTTGCCAATAACTTCACCATCAGATTTTAGTTTCTTTGTTAATCTAAGGCAGCCGTAGGTTTTACGGCGGCCTTCCCAGTGTTGTTTGATCTTTTGCCAAATACGTTCGTCTTCATTTTTTCGCTCTGAAATTGGTCTTTTTAGCCATGCGTAATAGCCACTGCAACTAACTTCTAAAGTTCGACAGCAATGACTTACATCTTGTAACTCAAAAGCCAATTCTTCGACCATCTTAAATTTTATTTCAGATGGTCCTGTGAAAAAAAAGCGGCCGCCTTTTTTAAAATATAATTTGTTTTCTTTAATTCTTCATTTTCTTTGCGAAGTCTTTTCAATTCTTCAGTGTCTGCAACAGCTTCTACTGCTGTTTTTTTTGAAGCAATATTAGTTGTAAAGTTATACTTAGTTTTCCACGAGTGTATCACACTATCGTTGATACCCAGCTGCCGAGCAGCCTCAGAGTACGACCCCAATTGCTTAGCTAAATTCAATGCTTCAATCTGAAATTCTTTTGTGTAAGTTCTGTTCTTTTTTTGGTTCATTTGTAACCCCTGGTTTTGGCCTTATACCACAAAGTTCCGTGTCCACCAAACTGGTGGCTAGATCACTTACGGGTGGTTCTCTTTTTCTGGCTGGGGGTCTTTGGAATTGGTTTTGTTGATCTTGCGATCCAACTTCAGTCCGAAACTATCAAGGCTTATCAAAAGGGGCCAGTGAGTGCCTCAAAGTTTACTCGAACTATGACGGGAGAAAAATAAATTTCTTCCAAGAATAAATCTATAGAACCCGATGGCTAATACCCATCGGGTTTTTTCATTTTAACCGGAGAAAAAATGCAAAGTTCAGATAAAAGAAAAATCGTAGCGTATTGCCGTGTGAGCACGGCTTTGCAGGGAAGCGGATTAGAGGCCCAGGTGCGACAAGTTCGTGTCTATTGTGAGCAAATGGGAATTAGAGATGTTGAAATCTTTAAGGATGAGAACCAATCAGGAGCAAAACAAAACCGTCCGGCACTAGATCGTATGATGACGGCTGTAAAAAATAATGAAGTATCACAAGTCATTGTACCAGCGTTTTCTCGTCTTGCCAGATCAACCACGCATTTGTTGAAAGCTCTCCATGAATTTAAAACTTACAATGTTTCTTTCATTTCCCTCAGTGAACGACTAGATACCTCAACCGCAGCCGGAAAAATGGCTTTCACGGTTTTAGCGGCAGTTAGCCAACTTGAAAGAGAATTAATTATTGAACGAGTAAAAGTTGGACTCGCTAATGCAAGAGCCAAAGGGAAAGTTATCGGGCGTAAAAAATTAAGAAACTCCGATATGATTCGTGCCCTTAGAAGAAAGGGACCTCCGTACAGAGCTATTGCTGACCTGTGTGGTTGCTCACACGGATCGGTACATGCCGAGGTGCTAGCCATGAAAAAAGAAGATGCAGCAAAAAAACTTCTCGAAGAACAAGAAAAAATGAAAAAGCAGAAAGAAGAAGAGGATTTAAAAACTCTTGGCATTGCAGAAGAACAAAAGGCGTCCAATAATTCGGACACCCTGCCTGAATATAAATATTTTGAAACTGTAGATTAAAGATCCAACTCGGGGTGAGGAATCTCTTCGCCCCTTGCCTTTCTCAAGGCCCTGAAAGTCAAAACACTGATTTTCACATTCCACTCAGCTATCACCGACGGGGAGCACCCGTAAAATTCCAATAATAAAATTAAATTGCAAACCGGCACCTGCCGTATGTCTTTTTGGTAATGAACTAACTCCAATAAACTTACCGGCGGGACAATATTTTGAACTGGTTCTCTCATGCGTCCAAGAAGCGTAAGTTTTTTGCTTATTAGGCCTGAGATTCTTTTTAGGGCTAATTTTTCTTTATCACTAATGTGTCTCTTCATACGCCTAAGGTCCAGTTTTTATTCTTCCTATAATATACCTTCCTATAGGCATCATTCAATAGAAAAATATACATGATACTATTTAGATGAAGAGCGAAGAAGATTTTGATTCAAAAGAATACTTGTTAAAATTTGGTGAACGACTGACAAAGATCAGGAAATCAAAAGGTTACAGCCAAGACAGACTTTGTAATGAGGCCGGGTTTTCCCGTGGCACCGTGAGTAAAATCGAAGCCGGTAAAGTTGATCCGCAACTGACAACGCTTGCGCGGATCGCCGAAACTATCGGCGTTCCTCTTAAAAAGATTTTAGATTTTGAATAACTGTCCAGATCTGGGACGGCAGTCACAAATACAAACTCAATAAAACTTCAAGACTGACAGTGGTGTGAGAAATTGGTTTGAACTAATTTTCAGACTATAGGGACAAGTAAGACGAATCTTGGCGGGCAGAAAATTGGATATGCCCTAAATTAAAGGCCGCAAGAAGATTTCTCGCGGCTTGGATTCAAGGGGTTTAAAACCCTTTCTTAACATATAAAAGATTTTTCCCATTGCTAAATTCTAAAACAAAAGATCTGTCATCAAGAATTCGAAGTTTTTCAGACTTTGTTTCATTTAAATAAACCCCAAACTCATTACCTAGTTTATTGAAAATGTTTGACGGTAAATTAAATCTACATTCAAACTCACCTGTTTTGAAGTACACAAGAACTAAAGAGTCTCCTTCTCCATATCCGACTCTAACGCCGCATACATAACTGG
>CALBHK010000486.1 GCA_937894565.1 uncultured Chlamydiae bacterium | reverse complement strand
TAATTGCATGGCAAGTGCTGCAGCAAGGAACTATATTTAGTTTATTTGAAGAAGTTATTGACTCCATAAAATTTTCCTTTTATTGAGAATTTGTAAAGATCCTTTTTAATTAATTAAAAAGAAAATTCTTTTATAAGGTTAATTTTATTTTAAGGCAATGACTGTTGCTAGCCGGCCTGTGAGTTTATCTCTGCGATAAGAGTAAAAAGTTTCCTCGTCTTCAAATGTGTCCATTTTAGCAATTTCAATCTGTTCTAGTGGAATGCCCATTTCCAGTAATTGAAATTGGGCAATTTCCCAAAGATTAAAATGGTTATTTTCATCGCGAAAACGCCATAAGTGAGGGGGGAATTCTTCTTTGTAGTTGATAAATTCTGCATGATCGGGGCCTAAACTTGGAGAGATAGCTACATGAAGGTTTTTAGGATGAGAGCCATATTTATGGTGAAGATAGAGAATGGTCTCTTTATAAATATTTTGCACATTGCCTCTCCATCCGGCATGGACATTGGCAATGACTCCAACAACTGGATCAAAAAAGAGAGCGGCCTGGCAATCTGCATGACGAATGACTAAGACTGTATCTTTTTCGGCGGTAATCATGGCATCGCAAATGCGAGAGTGGGGATCATGTTTTGTGACATCGGCAATTTGAATGCCGTGCACTTGATCGGCCCAATGGATTTGTTTATAACTCACTCCCATGAGTTTAGCAATGCAGTGCATGCTCTCTTCAAAAGTTTCTGAGCGATCTGATACATCGAAAGGAGTCTCGAAGCTGCCTCTTAAAAAGGAGGCGTGACGAATGCCGGGAAGTTGATCGAATAGCTCAAATGTCAGCCACTCACAGCATTCGTTTTTATGTTTTTTCATGGTTTCTCTTGGGAATCGATAAGATATGGGCAATATAGCGCGTTCTCTGATATATTAAAAGGCATGAGTATAAAAAACATTTCCATTACCATTTTAACAAAAAATAGTGAACGTCATCTGGAAGCCGTGCTTAAGAGTTTGCATGGTTTTGGCGAGGTGATGGTCTACGATACGGGTTCCACAGACAGGACAAGAGAGATAGTGGATAGTTGTGAGTACACTACATGGGTAGAGGGATTTTTTGATGGATTTGGGCTGACGCATAATAGGGCCTCTTCTTTAGCGCAGCATGATTGGATCTTATCTATAGATAGCGACGAATTATTGAGCATGGATTTGAAACAAGAGATAGAAGAGTGTGTGTTGGATAAGCAGAGCGTCTATGCTATTTCAAGGCGTAATTTTTATAGAGGAAGAGAAATTAAATCTTGCGGCTGGTCTCCCGATTATCAAGTGAAACTTTATAACCGCACTGCCACAAAGTATTCACAAGCTGCTGTGCATGAAACGGTGATGGCGCAGGGTTTAAAAAAAGTGTTTTTTAAACATCAAATAGATCATTTCCCTTATGCATCCATAGAAGATTTTTTATATAAAATGCAAAGCTATAGCTCTTTATTTGCTCAGCAGTATCAAGGGAAGAGAACCTCTTCTACAGCAAAAGCTATTTTTAGAGGATTGTATACATTCTTGCGTTGTTATTTTTTACAAAGAGGAATTTTTGAGGGCTCACAAGGATTTGAAATTGCGATCTACAATGCCATTACAACGTATTACAAATACTTAAAGCTCAGAGATGCAAACAGGATGGAAGAAGAAAAAGAAGAATAACAGGATAGGCAGGATCGCCAACGTCTGCAGGATAGGCAGGCATACGCATCAGGCTAACTCTTGCAGTCCTTCAGACTGCGAT
>CALBHK010000485.1 GCA_937894565.1 uncultured Chlamydiae bacterium | reverse complement strand
CTTTTAAAGATCAAGAGCATACATTTGTTGAACCTACTATCATAGAGCGTCCCTCTCTTTATGTTGTAGATGCCGATATGAAATTTCTTGAACTCTTGCAAAGGGAAAAAGAGGAATTTGATATTGATCTCTTTGTAGAATCAAGTCCAGAAAGGGCTCTTACTCGTTTAAAGTCTACAGAATTTAATCCTCGTATTATTGTTTTTTCCCAGACATTCTTTGGATCTTCCATCAACGCTTTTGATTTAATGGAAGCTGTGAAGAAAAAGCTAGGGAGAGTTTCGACTCTATTTTGCATCTTACTTGAAGAAGATAGTATAGAAAAACGCATAGAAGCGGTGGAGAAAGGTGTCGATTATATCTTTCAAAAGCCCATCTCTGCACAGATCCTGCTTCAAGCGATGAAGGAAGCATTAGAGATAGCCTCTTTAAGGAATTTTAAGGTCCTTATTGTGGATGATGATCCTGATGTCTGTCATTTTATTTCATTTGCTTTATCAGAAATCGGCATCGAGTCCAGATCTATCGAGAATCCTTCTTTGCTTTATCAAGCTATTGAAGAATACTCTCCCAATCTTTTATTTTTAGATATTTTCTTGCCCACTTATGATGGATTTGGCTTATTAAAAATTTTAAGGGCGGATATGGTACACCGTCATTTATTAATTGTGATGATAACAGCTCAGATGCGAGATGACACTCAATTAAAATCCTATTCAGGGAATGCGGATGAGGTTCTCTATAAGCCATTAGATAAAAAAGTATTGCAAAAATGTGTTCTCAATTTAGCTAAAAGAACCGCATTGCTAGGGTATTCGAGCGTTCAAGAGCGTATAGGTTTGAATACCTTTAAAACGTTATTAAAAAAACTGCGTGAACTCCTTATATCCACGCGCTCTCATTTTTCCTATCTTGTTCTTTTTCGTATCGATCAATATGCGAATTTGGTTTTGCAGGAAGGTCATAATGCGATGAATGAATTAACGGTTTTGATTAGTAATTTGCTTCAACGCCTGGAGGATAGTGCTACATCTTGTTATTTTTCAGGCACTTCGACTTTTGGGGTCCTTTTTAGCGAAGGCGATGCGAGCATGATTGAAAAGGAGATGTCTGATTTATTTGCCTCTATTCAGAGGCAATCTCGTTTAAATTTGAGTTTCAGCAGTAGTATTGTGCCTATTTCTCGCGAAGTGGGCGATAGCCACGCCATTATTCAGGCAGCAGAAAATGATCTCAGAGAAGCGCAAAATAAAGATTTCTCTCCTATTAAAATCGTTATGCATGCGCTTGAGGGCGGTTCTGCTAACAAAAAGACAGTGGTGCTAGTTGAACCAAGTGTTGATCTTTCCTTTATTCTTAATACGGCTTTTAGTTCGCAAAATTTAATAGTTAAAGTGTTCCATGAAGGAAAGTTAGCTCTGCAGGAATTATTAAAGTGCAATGAAGCAAATCTTCCCGATCTGGTGATTGTTGAGCGTAAATTACCTGATATGGACGGAATAGAAATTTTAAAAAGTTTGCATGCGCGTTTTCAATCTCCGATTCCAGTTTATTTTCTCACAGATTTTGTGGCTGAGAAAGATATTAGCGAAGGATTAAAGCTAGGGGCTCTAGAATATATTACTAAACCTTTTAGCTTATCGCTTTTGGTGCAGAAGGTGATGAAGACCATTTTCACAAAGAAACACTAACAAGATTAATAGGATAGGGAAAAGCAAAAGAAAAGAAGAGTGACAGGATAGGCAGGCATACGCATCAGGCTAACTCTTGCAGTCCTTCAGACTGC
>CALBHK010000484.1 GCA_937894565.1 uncultured Chlamydiae bacterium | reverse complement strand
TACGAGATAACGTGATGTGACTGGAGTTCAGACGTGTGCTCTTCCGATCTGGCAATCTGATTGATATGAGCTTTGTGCTAGGCTTCAAATTGGGGAATTTGACTTTCTTTGCTTTAGACAAGTCAAAATAGTCCGTCAAATCATGCTTTGACCAGAACTCTGATTCTTCAACTTCTGACTTGAACTTAGGAACCTTTCTTAATGTCTTCATAATATTTAACCTCGCTTTTTGTCATTGGCCGGGCTGATAGCGGTCTAATCTTGTGATCCCGCATTGTAAAGATTATGGTTAGATGGCGATATTCGTTTGTAACACCAAGGGAATAATATCGGTCTTCTTCGATCGAATGCTCCGGATCATCATATACGATAAAGGGTTCGTTGAAGAAGGCCTGCTCACATTCAACTGTTGTAACATTGTGTCGTTTCAGGAGCTTATGGACATTAGCAAAGTTCCAGTCGAAGCCCTCTATATCAGTGAAATCCGGGATAATCACGTATATACGGCATATATACAATTAATTACCTTGTCAATCTTTTCTGGATAAAATCTCTTCGCACGCCATTGCAGACAACGGTGGATTTACAAGACGTAAAGTGACGCCTGTGTCACTTTTTCAGATTGCAAAGCCCGTTTGCGGCACTTTATGTGCCGAGGGCACCTGCCGACGAGCGCAAAATGCACTTCTGTGCCGCGCGAGGAGGCAGTCCAGGTGCCCGAGGCCGAGCACGCGAGGAGCCACGGCACCGCAGCGAGCGCAGCTTGTAAATCTTGTTGTCTGAAGTAATTGCGCCTGTGAGCCCGGGCAAGGAGGCCCGGGCGAAAACATGTGGGAATTTTTAGCAAAGCTGTCTTTCTTTAAAATAGAGTTTACATGCCAGAGGCGCCTAAAGTCGTCAAATGTCAGGTAAATCGAGCCCCTGCATCAGCAAATGATTGGAAACAATAAAACCACTGTCTATGCACTCTTGGTGGGCATTCTGCTAATTTCGGCCTCGAAGGGGTCGCCTGTTTCAACCAAGAAGAGAACAATTCATGGTATTGTCTACATAGACGGACAGCCAGCCTATATTGATGAACGAGATCTAAATGATGCGTTTAGGTGGTACAAATCGCCAGAACAAGACCTCAAGCCTAGCAAAGCGCAGCATACACCAGAAACAATTTTATGGGGAAATGATAGTTTGGATATTGATGACGGTTCTGCTAATCACAAGACTTTCTCTTATAAGATTATTAACGGGATAGGCAATGTTAGCAGGGATGACCACAATTGGCGCCCAATCAATATTAAGGTTATTCAAATTGGACCGACCTGCCGGCACTTGAAGGGTGTTTTCCTACAAAAAGTCTATTTGGAATCAGATTTTTTTGCTGGGACGTTCGATGTTGTTCAGGTCTTAGGCAAGCGACCGAGAAAAGAGAAGCCGCCTTGCAAGTAAATATTTAGAAGCACTCTGCCCCATGCTTTGGGGCTAGCGGCGACATGGATGTCGCCGAAGTACAAGGCGCAATTATTTCAGACAACGGTGGATTTACAAGACGTAAAGTGACGCCCGTGTCACTTTTTCAAATTGTAAAGCCTACTTGCGGCACTTTATGTGCCGAGGGCACCTGCCGACGAGCGCAAAATGCACTTCCAGTGCCGCGCGAGGAGGCAGTCCAGGTGCCCGAGGCCGAGCACGCGAGGAGCTACGGCACCGCAGCGAGCGCAGCTTGTAAATCTTGTTGTCTGAAGTGCCCGCTTCAGCCAATTACCATTATAAAAGTGTATTTAAATCCTGATCCACTGTGACATACCCAATGCCCCTGATTACTCTTGCAATGAAGCAATCGAAATCTAGGCTCAATTTTACAGTTATCACTTTCGAGTTTCAGCCCAGTAGGATTGCTAAGGTGAGTACCCGTGCCAATAAGGACATATTCATCATTGTGATATGGAAAGGACCTTCTACATTCGAATCTGTCATCTTCCAAGAGCACAATGCTGTCCACATAGGGAAGCCCGTCGCGTAGGTAGTATAAATGTCTGTATTGGCGATATGGTGATTCGCTGGCAGATTTTCGATAGTGGCGTTGACAATCCAAAAAATGTGAAAATCAAAAGAAGACAGGCCAGTAACAAAGTGGAATGAGCAATCTTCATATGCTTAAAATCTTGCGGGCATTTCAGACAACGTTGGATTTACAAGACGTAAAGTGACGTTTTGTTCAACTTTGCATTTGTAAAGCCTGTTTGCGTCACTTTATGTGCCGAGGGCACCTGCCGACGAGCGCAAAATGCACTTCTGTGCCGCGCGAGGAGGCAGTCCAGGTGCCCGAGGCCGAGCACACGACCCAGCGGAGCGGTCGTGCGCGCAGCTTGTAAATCTTGTTGTGTGTCGTATTCTGTTGTGTCAATTTCTCCCGAGAAAACCGAAATCGTTTATTCTAGGAAAAGACAATATTGCTTTTCAATCCAGTGCAAAGTACTAAATATGCTCATGGGCGTAGAGCAAGCAATTGCCATGATTAAAAGCCAGGATTTGGGCACAGAAGCGGCAATTCTGGACGATCTGTGGCTGGATTTAGAACAAAAGATACTCAATAATCCAATACCCGAAGAACACCGCAAGATTTTGGATGAGAGAATCAGTAAAATTGAAGCAGGAAAAGCTACTTTTACTAACTGGGAAACATTGAAAGCCAGTCTCTTGAATGCCAAAGCCCATTGATATCCTTGATGAATGTGCGGCGGAAATAGCCGCTGCATTTAAAGGATACCAAGCGATTAGCGAGGGCTTAGGATTAAATTTCCTTACCGCAATAGAAACATCGCTCAATAATCTTATCGCCAACCCAAAACTCGGTCCTATAGCTCACCGAAATGCCAGAAAAATTGTTCTGACTCGGTTTCCGTACATAATATACTATCTTGATACAGTCGATAATATTCAGCTTATTCTATTTGAACACGCGAAGCGAAATCCTGCCTCTATAAAGAGAATTCTTCAGGATAGAGAAAAACCGGACAGGGTACACCCTCACAACATCGGTAATAGAAAACCCTCACGACATAGGTAACGGCCTTGGGACATTTTTGTCGCTGCCCTCCTCCTGATTTGGTGTAAACAAATAATTGGTGCGGTCGATCTGTCCCATCAGCCAATCTCCAAAAAATACATCCAACTTCTGGTCATTGGCGTAGCGCAGCCCGATTTTGTAACCGTTGAAGGCATTGCTGATGAATACACGGTGACCTTTGTGATTGGTATAGCCCCGATCGTTGACCATGCGCACATGGAACTCTTCAGGGTAGGCAAATTCCACATCACCCACATAGCGACGGGGTGATGGTGTGTAGAAATCCGAAGGTGTCCGCATCTCCAGAGCTTCATGCGGTCGCTCAGTATTGAACTCAGTCCGCCAGACGTTGAACGCAGCCTGATGCTTTTTCAGATCACCCTGAACCTGCCCTTCCAGTTCACGGTACATGTCAGCATGCATACGTTCGTGGGCTCCATTCTGTGCAGGCTTTCCCGGCGTTATACGATCGAGTGCAATGCCAAGCGATAGCCACCAGACTGCAAGCCTGCTCAACCCGAAAATTCCATGCGATGATGCGAAAGGTGAACCATTGTCAGAGCGAATAATTTGCGGCAGGCCATAATTTTTGAAAAGCTCTTCGAAATGTTTTTTAACATGGTAAATATTGCCTTTTTCCAACACCTGGATCGACAGGATGTATCGGCTGTATTGATCCCGGACAGTAAGTGGTTCACACTTTTCTCCGTTCGGCGTGTACCACCAATAGGCTGGTGCCTCTTGGCTGACAGCCATCCCTTAAAGTCGACAGTCCACACATGGTTCGGATGCCGCGCCTCTACGCGATTCCGCAACCGTTCGCCGCTCTTGCGCCGAATGCGTCTGCGTTTCTTCGTTAACCCAGAACGTCGCAGAATCCGTTCAAACGTCGCCACCGAAGGGAGGTATCTTTCCGGATAAAGATTCTCATACACTTTGCGAATCTTAGGAGCTCCCCACCGCAGCTTCGTAGTCTTAATGCTGATAATGTCACAGATGCTTTCTTCAGATAGCTGCTTCGTGTTCTTTCTTGGCCTGCGTGAACGCTCCGCAAGAGCAGACCAGCCTCCAGTCTCAAAGCGCGCCTTCCATTTGTAGCCTGTCTTGGTGCTAATTCCGAACTCTTTGCAGACATGCGTAAAATTCTCATTCGCATCCAATGCACGACCTATAAAATCAATCTTCTCTTTCATCTTGGTAACCTCTTTCCACGGCATTTGACCCCTCCTGCCGTAGGCAGGTCGGGGCCTTTTCATGACCCAAAAAGTGTTACCTATGTTTTGATGGTAAAATGTTACCTATGTCGTGAGGGTTCCGTCATTAATGGCACACAACGCGGGTTTTACCTTGACGTTTTTGCTTGTGGCGTCTTCGTCACAAGCAAA
>CALBHK010000483.1 GCA_937894565.1 uncultured Chlamydiae bacterium | reverse complement strand
ACCTACCTAGGGCGCTGCCCTAGGCTTTTATATTTCAGGGCGTTGCCCTGTATACCCATTTTTCACAGCTCGAAAGGACTTAAACCCTCTCCTCCCGATATTCAAACAGTTTATCTGCGTTCTTTAGAAGCAGTTGGCATTGATCTTTCTAAGCATGATATCCGCTTTGTGCATGATGACTGGGAATCCCCCACCCTTGGCGCCAGCGGGCTTGGCTGGGAAGTTTGGATCGATGGCCAAGAAGTCACGCAAATTACCTATTTTCAATGCTTTGCAAGCATGGATGTCAAACCCGTTACCGGAGAAATTACTTACGGGATTGAACGCCTGGCGATGTATTTGCAAAATGTAGATTCCATTTTTGATCTTAAATGGAACGAAACTTTAACTTATGGCGATATCTACCATGCTAATGAAGTGCAGTGGAGCCACTACAACTTTGAACAAGCAGATGTGGCGATGTGGCTGCGTCACTTTGAAGATGATGAAAAAGAAGCTAAGCGTTTGATTTCCCTTAACCTTCCCCTTCCTGCTTACGACTTTGTCGCCAAAGCTTCCCACGCCTTTAATATTTTAGATGCCAGAGGGGCAATTTCTGTCAGTGAAAGGACTAACTACATCGCCCGCATTCGCGATCTCTCTCGCACGATTGCGCAGGCTTATATTGCTGATCGAGAAATAAAAGGCTTTCCTCTAAAAGACAAATTCAAAAAAACTACACTCAAAGAGATTCGCCTGCCTCCTATGCCGCAAATTCCTATCGACCATCAGGGCACTTTCCTACTTGAAATCGGCTCTGAAGAGCTTCCAGCCTCTTTTATTCCGGGTGCACTATCAAGTTTAGAAAGAAGAATGAGCGAGCTACTTAAAAAAGAGGGCATTCATCATGGGTTGATTCAAACCTATGCAACACCTCGACGTCTTGCTATTTCAATTAGCGCAATCGCTAGCGGCGTCGCCTCTTCTCAAATAGAGAGAAAAGGCCCTCCTCTGTCTAGTCTTTATGACGAAAAAGGAGGACTCACCCCCTCTGGAGAGGGATTTTTCCGCTCTCTTAATAGAGAAGCTCCTTCATTGGAATCTATTAGGAATAAACAAGCAAGCGGCTTTGAAGTACGCAGCCTCAAACAGGTTGATTACCTCTTTGCCCATTTAAAAACACCTGAACGCTCTACAGCCTCTATTCTGGCCGACCACCTTCCCTCCTTAATTTTATCTATCGATTTCCCCAAGAAAATGCGCTGGGCTGATAGCTCCCTTACGTATGCACGTCCTCTTTTGTGGATCACTGCCCTTTACGATGATCAGATCATCCCTTTTGCTGTAGGGGAAATTATTTCCGGTCGTCAAAGCATGGGCCATAGACAGCTTTTGCCAAAAGCTTTTGAAATCCCTCATGCAAACAACTATGTCCAGACTCTGCTCGAACATAAAGTCATGGTAGACATTGAACAGAGAAAGAAAGCCATTACAGATGGCTTGCAGGTGATAGAAAAAGAGCATCATGTAAAAGCCATCCAGGTAGAAGAGGTGATGAAAGAGGTTCTTTATCTGGTAGAATGGCCTTTTGTCATTTTAGAACCTTTTGATCCCCGCTTTCTACAAGCTCCTAAAGAGCTATTAGCCTCAGAAATGGTCGAACATCAACGCTATTTTCCTTTGGAAGATAAAAATGGCAAATTGACTAATGCCTTTGTCATCGTCTGCAATAACACTCCCAGTGCGCAAATTCGCAAAGGCAATTCCAACGTTTTATGCGCACGTCTTTCTGATGGTCTTTTTCTTTATACGAAAGATCTGCAAACCTCTTTGCAAGCCTTTAATGAAAAGCTCAAACTCATGACCTATCAAAAAGAGCTGGGTTCTATTTTTAACAAAGTAGAGCGCATACAAAGGTATACTGAATTTCTTCTCAAAACTCTTCATCTTGACTTGCCGCAGGCCTTAAGAGCTGCAGCGCTATGCAAAGCAGATCTTGCCAGCCATGCTGTCTATGAATTCCCAACCCTTCAGGGCATAATGGGAAAATATTATGCTCTAAATACCTCAGAAACAGAAGAAACCGCCCAGGCCATTCAAGAGCATTGGATGCCCATTGGAGAACACTCTCCTCTTCCCGCTTCTTTGGCAGGAGCTATTGTGAGCATTGCGGACAAACTGGATAATTTAATTGGCTGTTTTGCTACGGATCGCAAACCCAGCTCTTCCAGTGACCCCTACGCCCTAAGACGCCAAGTGCTAGGCATGCTGCGCACTTTAATTGAACATAAACTGCGCATCCCTCTAAAAGCCACACTGCTTGCCTGTACAGGTCATTTTTCATTTAATAAAAACGCCCCCACCATTGCCGGCGAAATCATCGACTTTATCGCTAATCGGGTGCGCACAGTCTTTGCTGGATTTGGGTTTAAACACGATGAAATTGAAGCAAGCATCTCTTTTGGCTTCGATGACCTATATGATCTTTACCTACGTGTGAAGGCGTTGCACGCCTTCCGCACGAACGACCAGCGCTTCAATGAGCTTTATGAAGTCTATAAAAGAGCTAAAGGACAACTAGAAGATCAAAAAGAAGCGATTTTCGATGCATCTCTTTTAACAGAAGAGGCCGAAAAAGAACTTTATAAATGCTTGCAAGGGATATCATTTGCCTACCTGCAAGCTATGCAAGAGCAGCACTACGATAAAGCTTATCAACTGATTGCTTCTATTCAAGAGCCACTGGCTAGGCTTTTTGATGAGGTGAAAATTCTTGCCGAAGATCTAAAAATCAGGCAAAACAGAATAGCACTGCTTAAAAAGCTTTTTAACTTATTTGAACAATTATTAGACTTTGGAAAATTGCAATAAAAACCTCAATTCATTTGAAATAAATTGTTTTTTTGTTTATGATTAGACGTCTTCAAAACCGACGTTCCGCTCTTCCCTGGTTAGAAAAATGTAATATGTCGGTTCAAAATAGTCCAAATATTCATATAAACTATTGCGCCCTACAGACTCTCCTCGACTTCAAAACGTTATAAATCTTAGTCACACTTAATAGAAATCTAAGTCAATAGCACAATAGCTTTCATAGAGCGCTACTATTTTTTATCTTCAAAATGGTTGAGCGCTCCCTCCAGTAATAGGCACGTCAAATCGATATCCCCCTCACCAAGCATGACCACTTCCATTTCACCCTTTAAAGAGGGATTTTTACAGGCAACCACTACATAGCAAATGTGATCTTTCGATAAGGTTGTACGCAGACAATCTTTCAAGGCTCGATTCATTTTTCCCCATAATTTATGGCCACACTATACCAAACGTAATTGAAGATTTGGAATTTTGAGCAGTCTTCTTGTCAAAATTCCAAATCTTCAATTACATCCGGTATAACCTAAGAGTCTATTTATTAACAAAATAAATTTCTAAAAATATATAGTAAAAATAAAGGTTCCAGCATGCTCGACTCTCTAAATCAGCAAGCAAATGAAATGCTTAACACTCTTATTCATTGGAGCTCCATTTCTTCCGGTTCTTATAATACAAATGGTTTAAAGACGATGGCCCAAGCTCTTATAGAGGCGTTTTCTCCTCTTACAACTGATTGGGAGAGAATTCCACTTAATCCTACAGGCAAAGAATTATTACTATTTAGAAAAAAGCGCGCTGGTTTCCCTTCTGTTTTATTGGGAGGCCACTATGATACTGTCTTTAAAGAAAACTCCACCTTCAAGACTCATTTAAATAAAAATCAATTGATTGGCCCAGGTGTTTTGGATATGAAAGGAGGCTTAGTCATTCTTCTCTATGCATTACGCTGTTTTGAAAACTCCCCTCTTTCTGAAAAGCTGGGGTGGGAGATCTTTCTTAACCCTGATGAAGAGATCGGTTCAGTGCATTCTGCCCCCTATCTTGAAAAGCTGGCTAAACAACACAATTATGGCTTTAGAATTCACAGATGCTAACTTCCAGACCTCTGTGCTGGAAAGCGATAAATTAACCGTAATCGATTTCTGGGCAGAATGGTGTGGCCCCTGCCGGGCAATCGGGCCGGTTATTGAAGAACTGTCGAAAGAATACGACGGAAAAGTTAAAGTGGGAAAGGTAAACGTAGACCACAACCCGCAGGTGTCGATGAATTACGGCATCACCAGCATTCCGGCGATTTTGTTTGTG
>CALBHK010000482.1 GCA_937894565.1 uncultured Chlamydiae bacterium | reverse complement strand
TATCCTGCCTATCCTGCCGCCCCCCAAAGCATTTGGGGAGGCGATCCTGCCCATCCTGTTATTCTTCTTTCTTTTGTTCGTTCTTATCCTGTTAATTTTATTAGCCTTCGATTTTCTCAAATCCCTCTTTAGGAGTCACAATCCAGTGCTTGGCCTTTTTCTTGGTGATAATAAGCCCTCTTAGCTTTAAATATAAAACAATAAAACGATAGCTTATATTTTCAATCATAGCAAATCCAAGCATCCGCAAGGTTCCCCAAAAATCGGGATATTTGCGAAATGTGAATTCTTCAACCAAAATACATGTAAAGGTGAGAAAAGTTGTATACGCCCAGCAAATTAACGCCAATAATAAAAACATTTTAAGATCAAGAACGTTCAAAAACACCCCGAAAATAAGAACGACGAAATATCCAGAAAGTTCTATTATCGGTACAAACTTATCTATAAAATAAAAGGGAACAATAATCATTCCAATCGATTTATATTTCGGATTAAAACACATGCCTCTGTAATCAAGTAAGCATTGCGTGGTTCCAGTATACCATCGCAAACGCTGTTTTGTTAAAGCTTCCAGATTAGCGGGAACCTCTGTCCAAGCAACAACATCCGGGATAAATTTGATGTGATATTCACGCTTAGCTTCTAACATATATCTATGGATACGCATAATAATTTCCATATCCTCGACAACCGAATTTGTGCTATAGCCGCCTACTTCAATCACGACATCTGCTTTATAAATTCCAAACACACCTGCAACTATAAGTGAGCCTTTTGACCACTCCCAACACATTCTATCACAATAAAAGGTACGTATATATTCAATGACTTGAAAAGCGGCAAACCATTTTTTGGGGAACCCTGGCTTGATAATGCGGTTTTCAGCCAGCTTACATCCATTGACAATGCCTATACTGGAGTGCACAACAAGCGTTTCACTTTCTTCTAAAAAGGGGCGAATTAGATAGTTTAATGAAGTATCATCAATTAAGGTGTCCGCATCAGTTGTTGCGAAAATTGGGGTCTGACAAATATTTAATGCTGCATTAAGAGCATCGGCCTTTCCTCCATTTTCCTTATCAATGACTCTTAGTTCAGGATATTCCTGGCTTTGATAATAACCTCGAATGAGTTTTGAAGTAAGTTTGGGGGACTTAAAAGCAGGTATTTGCACTAAGGAAAAGTTTTTAATGAGGATTTCCAAAGTATCATCAATAGAGCCATCATTCACTACAATAATTTGCTTGTATCGATAAGAAAGGTTAAGAAGAGTACGTACTGTCCACGCAATGCTTTTGCATTCATTATAAGCGGGGACAATAAAGGTAAGTCCAGGTAGCGAGTCAGATCTAGTGATGCTGTAAATGTCATCTACAGATTGTTCCCGGTAGCGGCTGATAATATAGGGAGTGGCAACGACAATAATAAAAGTGTATAAACTAGCCATGGCAATAAAAAAATAGAGATAAAACACAGTCCACCCCAACGGAGTATCCCGAGAAAGATGCAAGGTGTTTTGAATAAAATCGCTTATGTAAGTAGTCATGATCCCTCTTATTAAGGCAGGCTTAAGATATATTTTGCTATTTCAAAAGCCTGCGCATTTTGTGCTTGACTTTGTTTATACAGCTCCTCTTTTCCCTCTTTTCCCATTGATTTAAGGGCATTAGCAGCTTGGAGTCTAACGTTCCATTCCGTGTCTTGAAGAGCAAGAGAGAGATTGGCAATAGAGGGTAGAGCGTGAATCAAGCCAAGTCCAAGGGCTGCTTGGGATCGAATTTGTGGGTTTATATCGGATAGGGATTCTATTAAATACTTTTGTGAAGCAATGCTTGGTGTTTTAGAAAAAATTTCAATAGAAGCTAGTCTGCAAAAAAGATCTGTAGAGCGGATCTGTTTAATAGCTAAGGGGAGTAGGTTGTGTCTCATTTTGGTAGAAAGTATACCAAGGCAGGCTGCAATGATTTTGGAATCTTTTTCTTCGTCAGCGATTTCTTCCATCCACTGAAAGGTGGTGTAGCTGCCGTTGATTAAAAGATCTCGATAAGCATAGCGAGCCATGGGAGCCTCTTGAACCATCCTTTTTAAAACAGCTAGTAGCAGATCTTTTTGTTCAGCATGAATGAGGACCGATGCAGCTAGAATGCGAATAATAAATTTAGAATCATTTAAAAAAGGGACAATGTTTTGGTTCCCAATTAAATGTTTGGGATTTAAAGCAATGCAGCGTAGCCCAAGCTGACGTTTTCTCCAGTTAGAGCTTTTAGTATAAGAAGCGGCTTTTTTAGCCAAAAATCCTTCTATAATGCATTTTTTTGTTTCCAACCAAATAGAGTCCAGGAAGTATCTGTCAAATGTTTCCAACACAGATAAAATGTCCTCATAATGTATCAGACGGGAAGGAATCTCTTCAATGGTGAGAACCTGTTGTTTTTCAATGGATCGTACAAATATTTCCTTCAGCTCTTTTCTATGTTTATTTGTTTGCTTTTCCCAAAAATTTCTTGAAAAGCGAACAAAAACCATGCTTGCAAAGCAAAAGAGTAAAACTAAGAGTTCTATTATTAAGATTGTGACCAGTAAATCCATTTTCTTTCCTTAGACCTCATGCGTATTTTTCAAGCAAAAATCTACTTGCGCATGAGCTTCTCTTAAAATTTTATATTCAGTGTCGCCGCCGCGGAGGCGGTCGTGTAATCAAAATTATCGTGGGAATAGGAGCCTGTGATCCCAGCATTTATGTCATCGCTAAATGCTATTTTAACTCGAGCATAGGCAGCATGAATTTTTCGGTTAATCCAATGAAAGGAGGGAATGGGGGTTACAATAATAATTTGTCCCTGTTCAAAGCTTCTTTGCCAACAGTGCTGGTAGCCAGCTTCTGTGATGATTTGATCGCAAAACCATTTTTTTGTGAGATCGATTTTAAGCCAATGAGAAATTTGTGGTTGAAATGTGTAGTAATCCACAGAAAGTGTGTTAAAACGGCTGTAATTAAATTGGTAAGTTAATGAGATGTTTTCCCAATAAATAGGAGGGGTAAGGCGTAGATGGGTCGATAGGGTATGCATTTGATTGCTTTGGATTCGATTGAAATACCACACATAGGATGCTAAAGCTCCCAAAGTTCTTTGTTTACCCAAATCAAGCTCATAACGCCAGTTGAGAAATTGTCTTGCTATCAATGTGCATTCATTGGTGAGGAAATTGCGAGCAACAAGGGCAGTATCTCCCAGAGTTTCAAGAGAGCAGGTGTGGGGGGTTTTAGAGTAGGTAATATTAAAATTAGGTTGGTAGTAGAGGCGGCTTTTTGTCGTAAAAACAGAGTCTTTGTGTTGATCAAAGAAGGTAAAGCTTATGGCGCCCGTTAATGAAAGATAAGTAGAGAGTTGATAATTTAAACCAAGTGTTGCTCTTTTACTTTCCAGAGAATAAGATTTTACCCCTGTAAGTAGATTTTCAAGATCGATGTAGTCAAAAGAGATACTGCTTAAAAATTTAAGCTGGTCTTTAAGTGTTCTGTCAAATGAGAAAGAGACTCCATAGGTCTTTAACCTGGCCGACCAGTCTTCAATGATGCGGTCTTTTTCGTTTTCTTCTTCATAATAAGCAGATATCTCTGCAAAGGATTTTTTATTATTTAAAAATTCTTTGTAATCAAGCCAGTTATCTTCATTTTTAGGGTCCAAATACAAGAAATATTGATAGATTTCATCAGCTGTATCGTATTTTTTTTGCCATGATTGAAGAGATGCTAAGTAAGAAAGAGCTGTTATATTATCACTTTCGATATTCAATGATTCAAAATAAAAATTTTCTGCTTCTTGCTCACAACCTTGTATCAAAATAAGACGTCCTATGCCGGCTAGAGCTTCGGCATCGTAAGGATCTTGTTCTAAAACCTGTTCAAAATATTCCTGGCTGATAAAGAGATAGGGGGAGTAGTCCCTATCTAAGAAGGGAAAGTGTTTTTTCCAGATGAAAGAGCGATCATTGTCTTCTAAAGCTTTATAGAGATAAACAAAGCCTAAGGCCCTGAGCAAGTCTTTATCTTGGGGATGAAGAGATAACGCGTCGTTGTATAAACAAATAGCGCTTTCTCTTTCTTTCATCTCGACATAGATAGCTCCGAGTAAAAGGATGTAGTCTATTCTATCCGGAAAGGTATCAAGCAGCTGTTCCATTAAAAAAACAGCCTGTTCATAATCTTTTTCTTCTCGTAAAAACCTGATATGTTCTACGGTACTTGTTTCTTCCCAAGCTTTTTTCTGAAGTTGTTTTTCTTTTAAAACTTCATCCCGGGCTGCATCCTGAGCTGCATCCTGAGCTGCTTGTTCCTGAAGAGTTCTCTCTTCAAATGTCTTTTTTAAAAGCTCTTTTTCTTTTAAGACTTCATCTTGAGCTGTTTTTTCATGAACATTTTTTTCTTCTAAAGTTTTTTCCAAAACTTCCTTTTCTTTTAAAGCCTTATCCAGAAGCTCTTTTTCTTTTAAGACTTCATCCTGAGCTGCTTTTTCCTGAAGAGTTCTCTCTTCTAAAGTTTTTTTCAGAAGTTCTTTTTCTTTTAAAGCCTTCTCAAAAAGTTCTTTTTCTTCTAAAAACTTATCCTGAGCTGTTTTTTCCTGAAGAGTCCTTTCTTCTAAAGTTTTTTCTAAAAGTTCTTTTTCTTTTAAAGTCTTTTCCAAAAGTTCTTTATCTTCCTCATTCTCTTGTGGGGGGGAAAAGGATATTTGTTGAATAGCTTCGCGAAGGCCTTGTTCTACATCTGGATTTCCGGGATTTTCAGCATTAAGTTTTTCGAAAATGTCTTTAGCTTCATAGTTGCGGTTTTGTAGTAATCGTAAATTTCCCAAGTATATACGTGCGGTTAAGTGGTCGGGTTCTTGTTTAAGAATTTGATTAAAAAGCTCTTCAGCTTCTGTTTCAGACTTTTTACTTCGCAACAGATTAATATATCCCAAGCCGGATAGAGCATCAGCGTTATCAGGTGATTTGATCTGAATATCTTTAAATACTTGCTCGCTTTTTTCTAAATCATTAGAAAAAAGATAAGCAAAAGCTAAATTGATTTTAATTTGTTCGTTGTTCGGATCTATTTTTAAAGCTTGATTATAAAGTTCGGTTGCTTTTTGGTGGTGTCCTAATCTCACCTCTAAAAGGCCCAATTTAAGCAAGTAATCAATATTATCAGGAGACTTTTCTAAGAGTTTTTTATAAAGAGAAGCCGCCTCTTCATATTTTTGTTCTTTTAGAAGATTTTCGATTTCCTTTAAAAGATTTTCATCCGATGGATTGGAAACACTATTCAATATGGGGCTTTCTTCCAAAGCTGAGCAGAAAGAAGCAACGCAGAGATACAAAATGGTGCCGTAAACTAGCTTGGGTCTCATCTGCCTATCCTTTAGGTCGCAAGAATGCTGGTTAAGAGCTCACTTTACTATGAAATAATTTATTTACATAGTGTTTTATGTGAAAGAAGAGTGAGAGCCGCAATAGAGGCTGTGTCGGTGCGTAGAATATTTTTATGAAGACTCACCCCCTTACCGCCAATTAAGCGCAGATGGTGAATTTCCTGCGCTGTCAATCCGCTTTCAGGTCCTGTTACAAATATTTTCTTGTGGCCGGAACATTGTTCTTTCCAAAGAGGGGGGGCTTCTTTTTCCATATCCCCAAAAAATAGAGAACCTTCTTGTTTCTTCCATTTAGAAATAGGGGGATAAAGTAAAATTTCCGGTAAATAAAGCCGTGCGCATTGTTTAACAGCGCTTATAGCCACCGTGCGCAGTCTTTGTATTTGCGAATCTAAAATTGTTTCTCTTTCCGATTCTTGTGCAGGAAATAACCAAATAGATGTAGCGCCAAGTTCCGTAGCTTTTTCTATAATAGTATCCAAACGATTCATTCTGACAATGGCTTGAGCAAGAATAAGCTCGATATCTTCCTTAATGTTTTTTTCTACCTTTTGAATTAGTAAAGAGGCGCTGCGGCGTTCTATTTCAATAATTTTTGCTAGGGCAAGAAACCCGCATCCATTGATGATCTCAACTTGGTCTCCTACGCGGTTTTTAGTGACATGGGCCAAGTGATGATGCTCTGCATCCATAATCGAAATGATTTGTTCGGCATTTAAATCGCCCTCATAAAAAAATCTATTAACAGGCATTTTGACTATCCTTATTCTTCCGGGACATCGATTCCTTCAGAGGTTGTGCTTTGTTTAATAATAATTTCGTTGCCCTCAATTCTATTATCCAGAACCAACTTTCTTCTAGGAGCCTTGTAGAAAGTGATTTTTTGCATATAAGCTCTAAAACGTTCTCTCCATATTTGATCTTTGTCCATAGAAGGGATGCCAAATCCGGTTTCATCTTGATGGTAGCGCTTTCTTAAAAAGGCTACATAGCGATCCTCCAGAAGCTGAGGATCGATAAAGTCAATACTCCAGCGCAAGTTTGATTTGTCTCCCTTAGGTTTTACTGTAATAACAATTTCCATGTATTCTTTCACAATCTCTAAAAAGAGGCGGCTCACTTCATAGACAAGTAGATCGGAATTAAGATAGGGGATGCCATTCTCTTCTTGAATTAAATCGCTTTTCTTTAAAGAGAGCACACTCGGATTGACCTCACTTCGATATTTAGGAGGGAAAAAGAGGCGTATGGGAAGTTTTTCTGAAAGCGGAATGAAAGTTTTGCGCAAAAATTCAATATGTAAATTTT
The DNA here is from genome assembly GCA_937894565.1 of uncultured Chlamydiae bacterium. Taxonomy (GTDB): domain Bacteria; phylum Chlamydiota; class Chlamydiia; order Chlamydiales; family CALBHK01; genus CALBHK01. Next base: position 1,155 of record CALBHK010000482.1, on the reverse strand, counting down.
TAATGGTAGGGTCGTTAATAGGTATAGGATGGCTATCCAGACAGGGGATGGTGATTTGCTTCCAATTATTGGGAACGGGGAAGCTGATCTCATCTTCAAAAAATTGATCGATATCCACAGTAATGTGATTAAGATCTGCAAGAGAAATTTCGTTGATATTAAAAATAAGATCAATTCCTTCTTCTTTTAAGTGTAGAACTTCATCTGAGGGACCGCTTACTGTATGGTAGAAATGCTGCGGCCATGCACCCAGTAATTGATATCTTTGGGGGGGATGGCCTTTAAGTTCACCCACACGGACAGGAATGCGTCCCGTGATGAGAGGGCGAACAGAAAGAGTAAGGTCAGGATGGGTAATTTGAAAAATCCCTTTATCTAACGAAATTGCCGGATTTAAGCTTACTAAATTTTTAGCTGTTATTTGGACATGCCACTCTTCAGGCGCATCGGCAGCATCTAGCTGAATTTTAAAATCCCCCGCTTCTAATGTAGCAAGTGCATGAGAATTGCCTGTAAAAGTTAGAGTGAGGCGTTTATTGAGCTGATGGTTAACTTCTAAGCCAACAATGGTTCGATTTTCTGCTAGATTAATAATTTCAATGGGAACACCATTAATGGTGCGAGTGATTGTCATGGATTGGCTGACAAATACCCAGATGACAATCCCACATAGCAGAGCCATGAGTTTGCGTTGCCAGTTAGGTAAAATCCAGTTAAGAATTATTTTTTCCATCTATCTCCCCAACTAAAAAACCAACTAAAAACACTTTGCAAACTAAAGCCTTTTTCCACTTGGATTGTGGGCGGATTAAAAATGCTGCGCAAGATGCCTTTAAAGCGGTCTGCTTTGATTCCTCTGGTAATAATACCATCTCTGGCAATCGCTACCTTACCTGTTTCTTCAGAAACGACAACAACTAAAGCATCTGTTTGTTGGCTGACTCCAAGAGCAGCCCTGTGGCGAGTTCCCATCGATTTAGATATCTGAGGATTATCATCTGCAAGAGGTAAGATGGCGGCAGCACAGAGAACTGTTGTGCCCCGAATAACGACAGCACCATCATGAAGAGGGGAGCTGGAATTAAAAATGGATTCTATTAATTCGGGCGAAAAGCGAGAATTAAGCAAAACGGATTTTTCGGCATATTCTTCTAA
>CALBHK010000481.1 GCA_937894565.1 uncultured Chlamydiae bacterium | reverse complement strand
AATACTGAATAATAATATTAATGCTTGATTTTTCACGAGTAACATCCCATTGAAATCTTGCATGTTCTTTAACGACTCTAATTACACTATTTGGCTTAATACCTATTTCTTCTAATAGCAATGCCTCAGATAATTTCACAGGCAATTTATCCAAAATACTCACCAATTGCTGATGCTCACTTCCAAACTCACTCACAATATTCTGAATTCGTTTTTTCTCTCCAATTCCTTGCGTCCATGCCCCAAGCTTTGCCTGATCATTACATTCACTATCAACCATCTTAAAAGCAAAAGAATTTGAAATAGACAAAGCTCTTAAACGTGCTGAACAAGCAAATATTGCCAAAAGTTTTTTTCTTGCCAATATGAGCCACGAAATTCGCAACGCTTTAAATGTAGTCATAGGAAATGCCTCTTTATTGGCCAGATCAAACCTTGCGGAAAAAGAGCAAAAATATGTCAAAAGCATCTCTATATCCAGCCGAATTCTACTGGGGATCATTACCCATATTTTAGATTTGTCAAAGATAGAAGCGGGAGAAATGAAACTACATTCCAACCAGTGCGACTTTATCACTTTAGCCAATGAAGTCGTTGAAATCATGAGCTTTTCCGCAAAAGAAAAAAATTTAAAGCTTATCACTAATTATGACCCACAACTCTCTTTAAAAATCATTGGGGATCCTAATCGAATCCAACAAATTATGACCAATTTAATAGGTAATTCGATAAAGTTTACAGAAGAAGGCTCTATTAAAGTTAGCATCACCTCAAAAAATAAAGATGAAGATCATATTCAGATTAGGTTAGAAGTAGAAGATAGTGGCATCGGAATTAGTGAAGATAAATTTGATTGTGTTTTCAAGAAATTTTCCCAAGTAGATGAATCCTCAACCAGAAAATTTAGCGGAACAGGGCTTGGACTGGTCATTAGTAAAGAGTTAGTAAAGATGCTGGGGGGTAAAATTGACTTTAAGAGTAAAATAGGGGTCGGTTCTACCTTTTGGTTTGAAATCCCTTTTTTAATTGATAGGGAGAGTTGCAATTCCCTCGATAAACAGGATAAAACACATGGTTGAAAAATCATTACCCCCTTTTGCAGGAAAGTCCATTCTACTTGCGGAAGATGATATCGATAATCAAGAGCTTATGTTCAGCATGCTAGAGATCATGAAATGTCATTTAGATATTGCAAATAATGGATTAGAAGCCATTGAAAAATGGAAAAAAAATAAATACGATTTAATCATTATGGATATTCAAATGCCTATGATGGATGGATTTCAAACTGCATCTGAAATGCGAAAGTTAGAAGGAAAAAAAGACCATACGCTTATTTTAGGGCTCACAGCCAGTTGTTTTGCTGATGACCGCGAAAAGTGTTTTGAAGCAGGAATGGATGGTTATCTGAGTAAGCCCATTACCTTTGATCTGTTAGAAAAAAGCATCCTCGATTTATTTTTGAGAACTAACGATTAAAAGGCTCATCTTCCAAAATCTCTTGTCTATAAAGTTCTTCATCTTCGTAATGATAAGGTCTTTCTGAATTTTCCTCTATTTGACTTTTAACTCGGTTTTTTTTCTGCTCCTGTTCTAATCTACCGGCGTCTTCTCTTTGGCGCTGCAATCGTCTCTGCTCCACTTGCTGATCCTGCTGCCAATCAGCCATCAAAAGAGTGCAGCTAAAAGTAAAGATCAAAAAAAACGTTTTGTACATGGACGCACTCCTTTTATTTTTAGAAGATTAGTCTTTTTATTCTGACCTTAAAAACTTATCTTTGTTTTAACAGTTACGATATAAAAATTCAAATATTTAAAAAAAATGCCGCATAGGTTAGAAACCTCTGCGGCATTTTTTAGAAATTGATTTTTTTATTTAGAAGAGGTATCCCAAGCCTACTTTATACCCAAGAGCTTTTAGACCGTGCCTTTCTTTACTCAAAGTTTTGCTATAGCCAACAGCTGTGCTAATACTCCATGATTTCGTGATGTAATAGTCCACAATGCCTGCAAAAGAAGGGCCATCAGAACTGCCCTCTTCTACAATATTAGTCCCAAATACATCCATAGAGTGGATTTTTGAATGCGAACGCGCCCACCCATATTGAAAAACACCGGTTAACATCCACTGCTCATCAATTTTATAGTACACATCACAAGCGCAAAAAATTATATTAGAGTCTACTTTCTGATTGAATGTAAAGGGCCCAACATTCGGCAACTGAATCTTGATTTTTGATCTTAAATCGGAATAGGTATACCCAATCCCAGGCACTAGAGTAATGCAATCATTAATAGGAGTGTAATGGGCAATTTGAATACCGCCCTGAAGAAGGTCTCCATCACCCGTTGCATAAAGCGCCATAGGCTTAAATGCAATGCCATAGCCCTCAAAAGGAACAATTGTAGCATCGACCCTTGAGCCATAGACGTTGGATTTATTCGCTGTTTTATTATCAATTAAATGACTAATGCTCATACCTAGAAAAGAAACATCCGCTCGGCCGCGTATTTGATAAGCATAAGAAAGAGTCGGGGCAATCAAAATTAGGCACAGGCAAACAAGTTTTTTTAGTATTTTCACAAAACCCTCCATTTATCTATATTGATCAATGTAGCCCAGTTTCTCATATTTATCCAGAGAAATATTCATTTATACTTATGCTTCAAACCCACATTCCGCTGATCTCCTTATGATAAACACAAAAATTTAAATGTTAAAACTCATTTACATCAGCTGAATGTGGGTTTTAGAAACAATTAAAAAAGTTGAAATTTCGAAAAGCATCCTGAAAGAAGAAAACAAAGAAGATTGTCCAAGCCGCTCCATTATTATTTTTGATCCCCTCTCCTCAGTTTTTACATTTACTGATACAATACGCAACATGACAATTAACATTTTCCCCATCCCTGAATCATGCAACAATACGATTTAACCACCTCTCACTTAGCCCTCGCCCATAAATTATGGCGAGCGCATTTAAAAGCGGGAGATGCTGCTGTAGATGCTACTTGCGGTAATGGTCACGATACGCTTATGCTAACTAAACTTTTACCTGATGGCAAAGTCTATGCCTTCGACATTCAGCCACAAGCGATCGAAAATACACGAGAGCGTTTGAAGGATTTTCCTAATTGCCATTTCTTTTGCCAAAGCCATGCTGCATTCCCTTTAGAATGTGCAGAAAGCAATCTCTTTGTTTATAATTTAGGCTATCTTCCCAAAGGAGATATGGGTTTGACAACTCAAACAGACACCACTCTGCAAAGCATCCAATCTGCCTTAACTCTTCTTGCAGTTGATGGTATGATTTCAATCACATGCTACCCAGGACACGAAGAAGGAGCCAAAGAAGAAGAGGCTATTCTTCTTTTTTTGAGGGCTCTTACAGGATATTCCATAGACTACTACAAATCTAATCGCGCTCTTGCGCCCAGCCTCTTGATCATTCAGAAAACAAAATAAGAGAAAAAGAGAAAAATTAACCGCAGAGCCGCAAAGTACGCAGAGATAACGCAGAGAAAAGGAAAATACTCTGTCCACTTCTCTGCGCTTCCTCAGCGTACTTTGCGGCTCTGCGGTTAATCCCCGCTCTCTTCCTCACGCACTCTCTCCCCCTCTCAACCCAGCAAAACATCCACTTCTTTCTTATAAATATCCTGTAGAGGTGTCAATGGCAAACGGCCATCCCCAGCCGGCAATCCCTGACTCTTCATCATGTACTTAATAGGAATAGGGTTGCTCTCTATTTCTGCCGCTTTAAAAATGGGCATGAGCTCAAAATGCAGCTCTCTGGCTTTTAAAAGATCCCCTTTCCTAATCGTGTTTACAAATGTAAGCATTTGCTCTGGAACTAAATTAGAGACAACAGAAAGAACTCCTGCCCCACCTATCGCCATCACAGCCAATGTGTCGGGATCGCATCCCGTTAAAATCGCAAAATCGCTCATCCTAAATGCATAGCAAAACTCAATTACCTGTTGAATGCTCCCTGAGCAATCTTTTACAGCCACAATATTTTCTATTTCGCTTAGTTTTTTTAACGTTTCCAACTTAATATTCACTCCCGTTCTTCCAGGATGGTTATACAATATGATTGGAAGATTCGTCGCTTTCGCCACTTCTCTAAAATGGCAGTACAGCCCCTCTTGAGTAGGCTTATTGTAATAGGGATTCACAACCATCAAACCATCGGCCTGCATTGCTTGCGCTTTTTTAGCTTTTGTTATGGAAAGAGCTGTAGAATTAGTGCCCACTCCTACTATTAATGCCGTTTTTCCTTGCGACTCTTCTCTTGCAATAGAGATCAAACGCTCCCCTTCTGCATCGCTCAACGTGGGTGATTCTCCTGTCGAGCCCAGCACTAAAATTCCATCCACTCGCGCATTCACTTGACGCTTTACAAGCAGTCTAAAGCCCTCTTCATCGAGGCTTCCATCCGCCTTAAACGGAGTGATTAAAGCCGTATACAGTCCTTCAAAAAAATTTCTATTTCCCACACACCACCTCGTCAATTAAATGATCTAATGTATAAATCCCTTTCTTTCCTATCAACCACTGAGCAGCGCTTATTGCACCCGAAGCAAAGCCCTCTCGGCCCTTTGCCTGATGGGTAAGGGTGATGGTCTCTTCTGGTGAATCAATCACTAAAGTATGCGTGCCGGCTACTTCCCCTACTCGAATTGAGTAGACCTCTATGCCTCCAAATAATTTTGCCATAGCCTTTCCCGTTCCTGAGGGGGCATCTAATTTTTGAGCATGATGCATCTCATATGCAGCTGCATGGTATTGAGGAAAAGCCGAGGTAAGTTGATAGGCTTGTTGAATGAGTTTTAAATAGAGGTGCACCCCCAAAGAAAAATTGGGAGCATACAGCAGAGCCCCGTTAAAATGATCCACAAGGTGCTTTACCTCATCTAAATGCTTTTCCCAACCCGTTGTTCCTACAACAATTGGAACACCCACAGAAAGGGCTTTTTTTATATTGTCCACAACGCTTTGGGCATTAGTGAATTCTATTGCAACAGAAGCGTCTTTTAAATCCTGGGGCTTCCAATCATGTCGTTCAAATATAACACCTATGGGAATGGAGCGGCTTAACGCTACTTTCTCTACCATTTTCCCCATCTTTCCATGTCCGATTAAAGCAATGCGCATTTAACCTGCCTCCTCTGTAAAAGATTCAAACTCAATCACACCCCAGAGTTCCTTTAACTGCTCGCGCTGCGCAGGGTTTAACCCATGCAAAACCATGAAGTAATCATCATTTTTATTAAACGCCGCCTGTGTCCAATTCGCCGATCCATTTACTAGCCACTCATCATCAATGATCATCATTTTATAATGTAAAAGAGGCTCTCCTTCACTTAAAGCGACAGGCAAATGCAGCTGCTGTAAGCGATGGTATGCTATTTTGCTAGAACCGCGCGCGGCACTGCGATCTAATACAATTTGCACATCCACTCCCCGTTTTGAAGCATCCTTAAGGGCCTCGGCGAAATCTCGTCTCGTCCACGTATACATGGCTACCCGTATGGTCTTTTTTGCTGTCTTAATTAAATGGATCAGCTTTTCAACTGCTAAGCGATCATCCGGAAGAAGAGAAATCTCTACAAGCTGATCTCCTATCACAAAACTGCTTGCCTCCTGCTTGGGAGTTTCCAACCGCTCATTCATTTGATACGCTTTACGTACAAAATAGAGCGCTAATTTCGGATCATAAAAACCCAATACTAAGTTTCCATGCGTACGCAAGGAACGCGTTGTCATATTAGCTGATCCCAGAAAAAGAGAAGCTTCATCAATGACCAAAACTTTATAGTGCATTAAACCGGGCCCGCGTCTTTTCACTAACTGAATTTTACGAGAAAGAGAAGAAAACACAGAAGAAGAGGCCTCTTTGTCCAGAACTAAATACACAGGGATACCTGCTTCTGCCTTCTGGTTTAAAACCTGCAAAATAGCTGGATCAGTTAAAGAATAAACCATCAGGACAATCGATTTTTGCGCTTTTTGAATAGCGCTTACAAACGTTAAACGCAAATCGGAGCTTAAATCGTTACTATACAAAATAATCGGATTATTTTCCTGTGGCAGTTCAGGCGTTGCAAGTCCCTCAAAAGCCGAATACAGCAAAAAGAAAATAGAGAAAATCCCAAAAAGAAAAATAGAGCTCCTTTGAAACTGGCTTTTCTTATTCATACCCCTCCTTTTCCGTAAAGCATCTCTTGCATGGTTTGACAAAGGCCATTATAGCGCTTCTTCACTTCATTATTACGCACTGCAATATGTCCAGCCTTCTTTGTTCCCACTAAAATAAGAAGCTCTTTAGCTCTGGTCACAGCCGTATAAAGAAGATTTCGGCTTAACATCATAAAATGCTGAGTTGTTATGGGAATAATCACCACAGGAAATTCACTCCCCTGAGACTTATGAATAGAAATCGCATAAGCTAAAATAAGCTCATCTAAATCGTTAAAGGGATAATCCACTAATTGCTCTTCATATCGAACGCGCACAATCTGATCCGTCTGATCAATACTCTCAATAATACCAATGTCTCCATTGAAAACATTCTTATTATAATTATTACGTGTCTGCATCACCTTATCTCCTATGCGGTAGGTGCGTCCCATGCGTAAAAGAGAAGCTCCTTCAGGATTTAGACGAGCTTGAATGAGCTGATTTAAATTTTCTATGCCCAAGGGCCCTTTTTTCATAGGAGAGAGCACCTGAATATCTTGCAGGGGATCTTTTTTATATTTTTTAGGGATGCGATGATGGATCAGCTGTAAAATCGCCTCAATAGCTTCTTGTGGATTTTCTTTTTCTATAAAAAAACAATCCCCCGATTCTTGATTGTTCATGTGAGGAAAAACACCGGCATTAATTTTATGCGCATTGGTGATAATTTCTGATCCCGCCGCTTGACGGTAAATTTCGATAAGTGTCGTCACGCTCAGCGTATTAGATTGGATCATCTCTCTTAAAACATTGCCAGGGCCCACGCTTGGCAATTGGTGGATATCTCCAATAAAAAGAACAATGGCATGATCGGGAATGGCTTTAAGTAAATGATACATTAAGGAGGTGTCTATCATGCTTGATTCATCTATGATGATTAAATCAGCGGCAATGGGATTTTCCCGATTGCGTTTAAATCCCCCTCGAAAATCAAATTCCAATAAACTATGGATCGTAGAGGCTTTCCATCCTGTAATTTCTGCCATCCTCTTGGCCGCCCTGCCAGTAGGGGCTGTCAAAATAATGCGATTTGTTAATTTTTGCATAATTCTTAAAATAGCCCGTGTGATGGTGCTTTTTCCCGTTCCCGGCCCACCTGTGATAATATGCATTTTTGTTTCCAATGCTTTTTTAACAGCTTCTGCCTGGTTAGGCGCTAGGGAAAGTTTTAACTCCTTTTGAACCCATTCTAAAGCCTTTTCTACATCAACAGAACGCACTAATTTGGAGTGACGCAAAAGACGCCACAGCTCACGTGCAATGCCTTTTTCTGCTCTGTAAAGATTTTTAAGATAGACAAAGCGCGTTAATTTAGCCTCCAGAACAAATTCATCAAAAACTAATTTACCCTCAAAAGAGAGAAATTCTAACCTCTCTTCAATCTCTTTTGCCGCCACCTCCAAATTTTGCTGCGCCAGAGTGATTAAATCAGCTTGCGGATAACACACATGCCCATCACCTGAAAGCTCTCCTAAAAGATATTCAATCCCTGCATCAATACGGTGAGGAGAATGGAGCTCAAAGCCCAGCTTGCGTGCAATTTTATCCGCTGATTTAAAGCCGATTCCATGAATGTCTTGTGCTAACCTGAAAGGATTCTCAAGAATGAGTTTTTTAGC
>CALBHK010000480.1 GCA_937894565.1 uncultured Chlamydiae bacterium | reverse complement strand
ATGGCAATAATCCCCATGGTTTTTTGGGCGTCATTTCCCCCATGGGTTAAGCTTAATAAGGCTGAGGAGAGTAATTGAAAGCCTTTAAAGGATTTATCCAATTGCTGTTTTTGCCTGCCTCTTAGTAAATAACTAAACCAGACCATAAGTAGATAACCTGCTAATAAACCAAGGACGGGAGATAAAAAAATACCAGCGACAACCTTTAATAAACCGGCTAATTTTAGGGTAGCAAAGCCGCCCTTAGTTAGGGCGGCGCCAATTAAGCCACCTATCAAGGCATGAGAGGAACTTGAGGGTAAGCCGTAAAACCAGGTCAATAAATTCCAAAAAATTGCCCCTATTAAGGCGGATAAAATCAATTGAGCATCCACTAAGTGGGTATCAATCAAGCCACTACCTATGGTTTTTGCCACCATTAAATTAAAAAAGAAGAAGGCAATAAAATTAAAAAAAGCCGCCCACAATACGGCTTGGCGAGGCTTTAATACGCCGGTAGTAACTATAGTTGCTATAGCATTGGCTGCGTCATGAAAGCCGTTGATAAAATCAAAAAAGAAGGCCATAGTTATGACCAAAAGTATGAACAATGTATGCTGATCCATCCGTATTCCTCAATTTGCAAGGTATAGTGGGTTTATTCCACACGCAACCATTCACCACAATTCGCCCTACGGGCAAAATGTGGTGATGAAAATTACACACAAATCATATTGCAGTACACTTGCTTTAATAGCGAGCATAATCGCTAATTGAAAGCAGATTTGTAATTGCACCACTAGGTCAGGTATGAAGTAAGATGCAATATGCATCACCACGATTTGCCCGCAGCGCAAATTGTGGTGAATGGTTACATTTAAATTAAGTCTAAAATATGAAAAATGATTTTTTTTACTATCAATTACTCAATGCCGGAGGACGGGCCCCTGAAGTTTTTTTTACACACCACCTGCACAGCACTTTAAGTTTACTTCGAAAAACCCCCTCTCCCGCGCAAGGAATTGGAATAGTGTGATGGCATATTACGCGGGAGAGGGTTGGGGGAGAGGGGAATGGACAAATCTATTATATATTGAGTATAAAGCGTTTAGCCTCAGATTAAAATCGTTTATTATGGACAGGATCCTAAACTATATTGGAGTTCGTCGTGGCATTTCCCTATGCCCTAAAAGGTCTACGTATGTATTTACAAGGTTCTGCTGCCCAATGGAATCTCCTCAATGGTGTTACAGGTTTTGCTACTCTTAGAGCAAATGAAAGCAGTATGAGAAAGTCTCGTGCATCTGACCAGGTCATGAAAGAACAAATGTCTGCAGAAGGTTTAGCAATCGCAGCCACTACGACTACCTTAGTAGGGGCTGGCGGACTTGCCATGACAACTATAGAATTAGAAGGTGAAGATGCCTTTCGTTCATACTATGAGGCTGTTACTTCCTTCCTATCTAATCATAGGGTTATTCCTGATACCTTAGCTGGAGATATAGCTATTATTGCAGGTCTTATCTTTGTCGCCGGTGTAGTAACTGCCGGACTCATAGATTTTGCTTCTCGGATACATGTCGCTACAGAATGCAGATTTTTTGAGCATAAAGGCAGGGATGCTATTGTAGAAAAAATAGTGAGTACCATAACTTCCTGCACTTTATTGCCCTCTATATTTTTGTTGGTTTCTCATGCACTTTTATTCCTGGCTTCACTAATAAATGCTGTAGTCCGTACGGTAACTCCAAGGCTTGAATCAGCAGATGCTTGGACAGAAGTTTCTGAGAATTCTAGGGCTCTATCCTTCCAGCTTGTTGCACTGGTCTTAATTCCTGTGGGTAACATTATTGATCTTATAGGTACTGCAGTGGTTCCGTCAGTTGAAGGTCTTGTAAGCTCTATGCGTGGAGCATTTTTTTGTTGTAGTGGCGGTGCGGAAGGAGAGAACAGTAATGACTATGGTGTGAAGAAAGCGGAGTCGCTTCGCTCTTAATGTTGGGAGCTTTAGCGTCTCAACCCTTAGTCAAATCTGATTTAAAGCTTTTTTCACGTTCTGAAATTTCATCAGGACTGTTCATTCTCATAGTAGAATTGAAAAACACCCCCCAGCTATTAAATAGCCCATCGGCTTTATCTGTTGGAGTCTTTTCTAATAATTCAACAAACGCCTCTTGAAGCTCAGCTCGTTTATCTCTAGCAGGCTCTTGAGCGTTTATTTTATCCAGATCCTTGTTCTGAAGGCGCTCTTGCATTCGTTCTAAAATTTCACGTAGAGGTACCGCATCAATGTCCTCTTTTGTATATTGTCTGTTGGGAACCCTGGTCTTGTTAAATGCCTGTTCAAATTCTTGCTGGGCTAGCTCGTCCAAATCCTTTATACAATACAG
>CALBHK010000479.1 GCA_937894565.1 uncultured Chlamydiae bacterium | reverse complement strand
GCATTACAGTAGCAACTTTACTATTAGTAAAGAACGTAATTCCTTGTCCCCAATCTCCTCTATCATCTAAAGCTACACCAGTTTCCATGAATTTTTTATGTAATTTTAATACATTAACCATTAAAGGCATTGAAACAAACAAATCAACCCAATTATTACCTGACAGTTCTATTGTTTTAAATGATAATAGCTCAACTAGTAAAAATTTTAATCGTACACAAAGAGTTTCCATTAACTACGAAATTGGCTTAGATTCTTTTTCTACCATTAAATTTTACAGCAGGTTTAATGCAAAAGACTATGCTAATCAACAAGAAATTTTTTCAACCGCTATTAATGGTAAAACCTTAGCATACTTAAACCAAAGTAATCAACAAGAATATAGTGATGGTAGAAATACTGGTCTTAATAATAGCATAGTTTGGCAAAGAAGATTTAGAAAAAAAGGAAGAACAGTATCTATCAACATTCAACAAAGCAGCGACAACCAAAATGGATTACTGCAAACAGAAGCTAATAACTTATTATACGATACAACTATAAGTACTGTTTCACAAGAAATAGTAGCACAACAACAGTATAATAAAAGTTTGGTAAATGCTTATGCAAGCAAAATAAACTATACTGAAAAATTTACAAAAATGTTAAGCTTGCAAGTATCGTATGCATACAAGCTTACCAATACAAAAAAAGAAAGAATGGTTTTTGAGAAAAATTCAGCGGGTAAATATGAACTTTTGATAGATAGTTTAAGTAGCACTTACAGTTGTAATATCAGTTCACATTTACCAAGTTTTATAGTACAAATAAATAGTAAAAAATATGACCTATCCGCTGGTGGAGATATTGTATTTACAACTCTAAAACAATCAGGATTTAATCTAAATCTTTCGGATAGAAGTTTTATTAACTTTTCTCCTAAAGTTAATCTTCAAGCTAAATTTAGTCAGTTAACATCTCTAAATATCAGATACAATGGACATACCCGTCAACCATCTGTAGAACAATTACAACCTTTAAAAGACAAAAGTAATTCGTTAATGGAAGTTATTGGCAACCCAAATTTAAAACCATCTTTTTATCACAATTTTTCAATTAATTTTTTCAAGTATTCACTTACCAGTTTTTCTAATATACAATCTTCCATAAGCTATTCATTTACACAAAATGCTATTGCTTCAAATCAAACGTATGAGCAATTTAATAAAACAAAAATTCAATACGTAAACATTAGTGGCAATGATAACTTTTATGCAAGCGTTGGCTTTGAACGTAATTTTAAAAAAGCCAATTTAACATTGGGCATAAATATCAACTATTATGGCTCTAATTATGCTTCATTTATAAACAGCATAAAAAATAACAATCAAAATAGTAACCAAAACACCGCTTGGAGCATATCCCCAACTTGCGCTGTGCGGCCATGTAGGCAACGCCCCAACCAGCATAAGAATCAAAATGATAATTAATATTGTCGTCAACATCAGAACCCCTCCTTTTTCTTTCCTATTTTTCACCTTATGTTTTTTTAAATTGACATACAACTCAAAAACAAATAAACTTACTTCACTATGAAATACCCATTCCGTTACCATCACATCCTTCAACTATTAAACGATTACGAGAGCTCTCAACTCCCTATCGATTTAACAATCAGCCGCTACTTTCAAGCAAACCGAGCTCTTGGCTCCAAAGACAAAAAAGAAGTTGCTGAAACTATTTACACTCTTTTACGCTGGCTCCTTTTGATCGATTACTTAAGTGGAGCTAAGACGTATGAAGAGCGCTTAAACTTTCTTCCCTCTTTTGATCCCCTATCCTATCAAGAGCGCCTGGACATCCCTCTACATACCCGCTGTGCTTTTCCAGAAACTCTCTTTAAAAGAATTGCAGCTTCCCATGGAGAAGATAAAGCGTATGCTATTTGCCTTGCTTCGAATACAGTTGCTCCTACGACAGTGAGAACAAACACATTAAAAATCACACGGGATGCTCTATTAAAAAGATTCCAGGAAGCCCATTTTTCTGTTTCAGCTACGCAACACTCTGGTGAAGGCATTACTTTTCACGAAAAAATCCACTTCTATTCTACAGAAGAATTTAAAGAGGGGCTTTTTGAAATACAAGATGAAGCTTCTCAGTTAGTAGCTCTTAAAATAGACATTAAGCCAGGAGAGCACGTTTTAGATTACTGTGCAGGCTCTGGAGGCAAGGCGCTTGCTTTTGCCCCCCGAATGAATGGAATGGGACAGGTTTATATTCACGATATCCGCCCCTGGATTTTAGACGAGGCTAAAAAACGTCTAAAAAGGGCCGGAATACAAAACTACCAACTTCTTCTTCCCGATTCTGCTCAGAAAAAAAAGTTAAAGAAAAAAATGGATTGGGTATTAGTGGATGCTCCATGTAGTGGCACCGGCACCTTGCGCCGCAATCCAGACCTTAAACTCAAAGACACAGATGCCATGTTAGAGCGATTGCTGGGGCAGCAGCGCAAAATTTTTGAACAAGCATTAAGCTATTTAAAACCGGGTGGAAAAATTGTCTACTCTACCTGCAGTCTCTTAAACGAAGAGAATCAAGAGCAGGTTGAACATTTTATCCAAACCTATGGATTAATATTAGTAGAAGAGCCTTTTATTACAATCCCTGAAAAAGGGGGCATGGATGGTTTTTTTGCCGCTGTTTTCAAAAGCTGCGAAAAATCCGACATTCCACTCTTCACAGGTTGAAAAACCGTAATCTTTTAATCCTCAGAGAGATAAAAAATGCTCGGAATATTTACAAATATTCCTGCGCTTTTTTATCTCACTGAGAATCAAAATATTACATTTTTCTAACCAGGGAAGAGCGGAATATCGGTATTAACCTCTTCTAATGATGTTTTTTATCACTTCATAGCTTAGGCAGATAAGAGAAATAAGACCTAGAATCAGCAACATGCCAGCCGGCATCATTTTCCAAGTTGCCACATAACGCCACAAAAAAATGAAACAAGATAATAGGGTCATTGAATAGGCAAAAGGAAGTCCCCATTTTTTTTCATAGAGATAGCCTAGCGCAGAAATCAAAATAGCACTGCCGAAAATAAGGCCTAAAATCAAAGAGACGAGGCTGCCCGATTTAAAATAGCCGACAGCTCCCCCAAACAGCAGCACTAATCCATAAAAAAATAGAGCAATAATAGATGGTTTCATTGTTTTTTCCTCCAAAAGTTAAAATTCATACTATAGAGGGAATTGCAAAACTCCCGCAAGCGCTTTCTTGCGTTTTTGCCAAAATTTGACGTTTGACGTAAATGCCCTACTCTTAAGAGCATGTGAATTTACATCAAACATCAACTTTTAACAAAACCATCAAAAAATCGTTTTGGCGCTAGTTTTGCAACCCCCACTATAATCATTTTAGTTGAAGTGCAAGGAAAAAATCTGTATCATAGGGTTCAACCGACATTCCGCTCTTCACAGGTTGAAAAAACGTAATCTTTCAATCCTCAGAGAGAGATAAAAAATGCTCGGAATATTTATAAATATTCCTGCGCTTTTTTATCTCACTGAGAATCAAAATATTACATTTTTATAATCAGGGAAGAGCGGAATGTCGGGTTCGAAATGCAAAAAAAGGCAGGGACAATGAAGTTTAAAGGTGCTTTACTCATTTTATCTATATGTTTTGTTAATCTATTTTCAAATGAATCTCTTTTTAGTAAAGATAGACTGTGTCAATTTATAGACACCCTGGAATTGCAATTTTCAACAAGTTATGCGCCCTTAAGCTGGAAGAGAGAATCTCTGCATGTGGATTTTAATGCGCAAGCTCAGGCTACTAAGGATAAAATCCGCAAGGCAAAAAAGCTTTCTTTAAAAGAGTATCAATACTTAATTCGTGATCTTTTAAATAGTACGCACGACTATCACGTCAGTTTTTCATTTAACTCTACCGAAGGCGCCATGCTTCCCTTTGAAATCGAAGGAGCCGAAGGACGCTATTTCATTAGTGAAATAGATTCTTTTGCAGATTATAAATTTTTAGAGAAAGCTACGGTCGGGGATGAAATTCTTAAAGTCAATGGAAAGCCTATTCAAGATTTAATTAAGGCACTTAAATTGGAACTCATGTCCTCTAATCCCCAAACAGATGAAGCTTTTGCTCAGTTTTTTTTCTCTTTCCGCATCAGAGCGCTTGGCATGGATGTCCCTAATGGAAAGATGATGCTTGAATTGCTGGATGCCGAAACAGGAAAGAAAAAACTAGCTTCCACGGAATGGGATTACCAAGAGGAGATTATTTCAGACCCTCCTTACAAAATTAAATCAAAAAGAAAATCGAAGGGTAACATTTTTAGACCGCTCATGTTAAGCGGCTATGCTAGCGTATTAAAAAACCTAAAACAGGCGCCCAAAGTAAAAGGCATCAACATGTTGGGGGAGCGTGAAGGATTCCTTCCTAAATTAGGAGATCCCATATGGACAAGCTCTTTTTTTAATCCTTTTGATGCATATATTTATACTAATGCTCAAGGGTTCAATATTGGATATATTCGGATTCCTGATTTTTTTCCTGAAGATTACTACGAAAACACGCAAGCATTTAAAGAATTAATCAAAGAGATGGAAAATCAAACAGATGCCCTAATAATAGACGTCCTTAATAATCCGGGCGGTTGTGCGCAATATATGTACGCTATGATCTCTACACTCATTCGACAACCTCTCATTGTTCCTAAAGAACGTATTACCATCACCCAAGAAGATGTGTGGATGGCTCTGGAGATACAAGATTATATCGAGTTTGTTCTGGACATACCCTTTCTATTGGATAGCTATATAGAAGAACTAAGCAAAGAAGATGGTTTTGACTATGAAAGAGAAAATATAGAAAACATGTTGGAATATTCTTACTTTATTACGGACCAATGGAATAGAGGCAATATTTTAACAGATCCCATTCACATACCCACGATTAAAACAATCAAGCCCAATAAAAGCATTGTATACACAAAGCCTCTTTACGTCCTTGTAAACAGCCTCTCTATTTCCTGTGGGGATTTCTTTCCGGCTGTCTTGCAAGATGCAGACAGAGCTACAATTATTGGTTCGCGTACAGCGGGAGCTGGAGGCTATATTGATAGCATGCATTTTGGTAACGTCTACGGATTAAATGAAATCATCTACACAAAGTCTGTAGCCGAAAGAACAAATCAAAAGAAAGAGAAAATTGAAAATACCGGTGTGACTCCAGACGTTATTTATGAAACCACTGTGGATGATTTAAAAAATGCGCACCGTGGATTTATAGAAGTGATCAATAGCACTATTAAAAAAGATCTTTCTCCTTAAAAAGAAAAGACGTGATAGATTATTTTTAAAGAGGTATCTATGCGAGACTCTATTCTATCAGTGATGGACCGTATATGTGTTGTTGTTGGAGCCTTGCTTTTTATGCAAGCCCCAGCCTTTTTTCAACAATATCTTCAACGTCTTGGCGGCCATATGAGAGAGTTGGAATCTCAGGTGGCCATGATGGAAAAGGTGGCCAATGCCCATCAAAAATCCATACAAGAATATATTAGCTATTTTCAGTCACACACCGATGGGATGATCTCTGCACAAGGAGAAATCATGAGCTCCATCGTCTTACGCTATGAGGGACTAAAAAGTGCCTTTGATGCCCTTCTAGAAGCTTCTTTGCCTGTGCGTCCCTTTTCTTTCCTCTACCATTTTAAAAGCGATATTGTCTGGGAATCAATGCATTATTTTGAGCCGGGAATGACATTTTCTGCAGAAACAATTGTCTATAGTGCAATGGGTGGATTTTTGGGTTATTTTTTATTTTCTCTAATTAAACCGACATTCCGCTCTTCACAGGTTGAAAAAACGTAATCTTTTAATCCTCAGAGAG
>CALBHK010000478.1 GCA_937894565.1 uncultured Chlamydiae bacterium | reverse complement strand
TAGGTAGACTTGCAGATAGCTCCTATGCTGGAGCCATTTGGATTTTTGTTCCTTAAGTTAAAGTATGTTGGGATTGATTTTTATTTGAGAGTTAATTTTTTTGTGAATTGATCAAATTTCAAAAGAGAGTCAGTCAATTTTTTGTGAGTGACTGTATCTAAAAGAGTGCCATCTTTAGCGAAGGCTTCGTGTGCTTTTGCTAGCGCAAAGGTTTGTGGATAAACGTAACAACCTAAAGCCTCAAGCGGAGTGCGCGTTGCTGCCAAGCCTCGAATGGCTCCAAAACCTCCAGGCGAAGCGCCAAGTAAAAAAAGAGTTTTAGCTTCAAAAGGAACGGGGCGTAGACGAGAAACCCAGTCAATAGTATTTTTAAGAGCACCCGAGATTGAACTATTGTACTCAGGGCTAGAAATTACAATTGCGTTAGCGCTTTTAATCATATCACCAAATTTTATTACACCATCAGGTATTCCATTTGATTCAATATCGCCATCGTAAAGAGGAATTGCAAATGAGCGAATATCTGCCATAACAACATTGTTTTCGGGCTGAGATGCAATAATGTGACTTGCAACAGACAAAAGTTTTTTATTCAGCGATTCAGTTCTTAAGCTACCTGAAAATAATAAATATTTCATTCTATATTCCTCTATAAGAGTTAAAAAATCGAGCGCTTAACAAGAGTATAAAATTAAAACTTTTCAATTTCTATAAATTTTTCTTTAATATGCTCAATAATTTTTGTACAATATGGGTATTCTTTGAGCAGCTTTAATTCTTCTAAAAATTCTGCAGCTAATTCTTGATGTTGAGCAGAAGGAAAATAACGAAGGGCATTTTCTAGAGCTAGACGTTTTTCAGTATCAGATAAAATATCTTTTCGTCTTGGTGCATGACTTACGGACTCACTTCGTTTTCTACGGGGCGGCAATACCTGTGGAATTCCCTCTAAAATCTCATTCATATGTCTTTCACCTTGCAAATCAAAAAGAAGCCATCTATACCTTGACTTTAAAGGAAAATTTCACTGCATGTCAAAAGAAGATTTAGCTCACGTAGACGGTTATGTTACTGACGCCCTAGCTGGCGGTAACTACACTGTAAAACTAGACAATGGTCACATCATTAACGCAAAAATCTCAGGCAAAATGAGAAAATTTAATATTCGTGTGATTATTGGCGACAGAGTGACAATCGGTGTAAGTCCTTACGATCCAACCCACGGTCTTATTATCCACAGACATAAGCCTGGGTCCATTGGCATCGGTGTTCCTCCTCGTGAC
>CALBHK010000477.1 GCA_937894565.1 uncultured Chlamydiae bacterium | reverse complement strand
CAACAAATTCACCGAGTTTAGAGCCTGCCGTACCGCCAGCGACTCCTCCAAGAAAGCCACCTAATAACGCCCCTGCAAAACCACCGACCACCGAACCGACAGGGCCAGCCACTGCACCAATAGATGCACCGACTCTCGCTCCGTTAAATGAAGCAGATGCGCCACTAGCTGCTCCTGCAACCGTACCGACAGCACTGCCAGTCTTTTTAGCCTGATTTAAGGTATCGACTTGATAAGATAAACAATAAGGACAACGCATAGTCATGATAAATATCTCCAATAATAAATTGACTACGATTATTTACGCTTCTTGCTAAACACATAGCCACAGTTAAGGCATTCGTAGTTATCAAGAATTTTCTTATCAACAAACTCTCCTGCCTTAGAACCGACAGTACCGCCTGCGACTGCGCCGAATAAGCCACCGATAACGGCTCCAGCCACACCACCAACAGCAGAACCCAAAGGGCCTGCCGCCATTCCGAGTGTAGAACCTATCTGTGCGCCGCCTGATGCTGTTGCTGCACCAGTACTTGCACCTGCGGCTGCACCCAACATGCCACCAGCTTTTTTGCCATAATGACGTTTAGTAATTTGTCTTGATTGACAATTTGGACAATGTTTAGCCATGATGAGTAATCCTAAGAAACAATAATTCATAAAAAGATAAGATGAAGGTAAGACTTCATTAAGATGATATATATTTGAAAAATTTTGGAATGAGGTCATGGTTAAAAATTGCAATGTTATATCATTACAATTTTTGAGCATTGTTATTTGGCTAAAAACTCAGTAGAAGAGAGTGATGAAATGACCGTAAAAAGAAAAAAGGTGTAGTTGTAAATAGAGGAGTGTCAGGATCTAATAGCTATTTAATTTCCGTACAGATTCCGTATGAGAAAATTTTATCGATTTTATTTGTTGTAACTTATTGATTTAAATGGCGCGCCCGGCGGGATTCGAACCCACGACCCCTGCCTTCGGAGGGCAGTACTCTATCCAGCTGAGCTACGGGCGCGTAAGAATTTCAATATAACGTTTTACTATTATTTGAGCAATAAAAAACCCTTGCACTGCAAGGGTTCTTGTATATACAGCGTATGCTGTTATAATGGTGCCTAGGGCCGGAATCGAACCGGCACGGCTGTCACCAGCCGAGGGATTTTAAGTCCCTTGTGTCTACCAATTTCACCACCTAGGCAAAAATCTTTTCAGCGTCACTAACCTAACTGGAGGCTGAGGTCGGAATCGAACCGGCGTACACGGAGTTGCAGTCCGCTGCATGACCACTCTGCCACCCAGCCTTTAATTTGCTAGCTGCCTGCTGAGGACGCCTATGTTATATAGAAAGAAAAAAAACGTCAACACTTTTTTTCTTTTTGATAATCAAGTGATTATAAAATATACGTTTTGTCTAAAAGTTGATCTTTTTGATTAGGTTGCCTTATTAACTCCTGTTATATAGAAGCGAATAGTGCGAATAATCTTCGTGAAAAAACAACTAACTTTGGTGTGGGTAATGCTAAAATAGCCACAGCTTGCGTTTAGACGTTGGTTCAACCGTTCCTTAATCTTAAAAGTTTTAATAACAGGTTTTTTATGTCTGCTTTAGTTCTTGATGGTAAAAAGCTCGCTTCTTTAATAGAAGTTGAATTATCTGCACGAGTGGCTGTAATTAAAGAAAAAACTCAACAAACTCCCATTTTAGCAACCATTCTGGTGGGTGATGATCCATCTTCCGCAACCTATGTGCGTATGAAGGGCAATGCTTGTCGTCGTGTGGGTATGGATTCTTTATCAGTTAGCTTGCCTGCTAGCACCACAACTGAACAATTATTAGCACAAATTCAAGAGTTAAATGCCAATCCTAATGTGCATGGTATTTTGTTGCAGCATCCTGTCCCTCATCAAATTGATGAACGTGCTTGTTTTGATGCAATTGATTTAAAAAAAGATGTTGATGGTGTCACATGTTTGGGTTTTGGTCGTATGAGCATGGGTGAAGAGGCTTATGGTTCTGCAACACCACAAGGCATTATG
>CALBHK010000476.1 GCA_937894565.1 uncultured Chlamydiae bacterium | reverse complement strand
CATGATACGTCGTGCGACCTATATGTATGGAACCTTTTTACCAAAGAATGCTGAAGGATTGGTGGATACAGGTTTAGGTAAGGCTGTTGCTGTGGGAAAAATGGGCATCCTTGAGCCTACACAACTGATCACTCAACCAGAACAGAAAATGACGGTTGATGGCTTGGATTTTGTGTTTTATAACGTGCCGGGTTCAGAAGCACCAGCAGAATTAACGTTCTCTATCCCATCATTGAAACTTTATAACGGCGCAGAAATTCTATCTCATACCATGCATAATCTTTATACCCTTCGGGGTGCTAAAGTCCGTGATGCCTTAAAATGGGTGGGCTATCTAGACCAAGCAATGCAGCATGCCAAAGCATCCGATGTATTGATTGCACAGCATCATTGGCCTGTCTGGGGCAATGACAATATTCAAGATTTTATTAAAACCCAGCGAGATGTTTATAAGTTCACGCATGATCAGACGGTGAGATATATGAACTCTGGTTTTAATGGCGCTGAAATTGCCGAAAAAATTAAGCTTCCAGCGGCACTTGATCAAAAACTATATGCTCATGGCTATTATGGAACCCTAAAACATAATGTAAAAGCAGTATACCAATATTATATGGGATGGTTCGATGCCCATCCTTCCAATTTAGATCCATTACCCCCTAAAGCTGTTGCAAAAAAATATATTGAGTTAGCAGGTGGGGAGAACAATGCATTGAAAAATGCGCGGGATGCCTACGCTCAAGCTGACTATAGATGGGCTGCCGAGATTTTAAAACATATTGTGTTGAATAACCCTCAAAACCAACAAGCAAAAGACTTATTGGCAAATACGTATCGTCAATTGGGCTATGCTGCTGAGGCTTCAACTTGGCGTAATTTCTTTTTGGTGGGTGCTCAAGAGCTACAAAATAATGTACCCCTACAAAATACTTCTGATCCGAGTGATTTATTGATTCATACACCAACTGAAAGATTTCTTGAAGCTATGGCGACAAATTTAGATGTGGAAAATTTAAAAAATGAAAACCAGTGTATCAATCTGGTTTTGTCGGATACCAAAGAGCATTTTTCATTATGGGTTGAAAACTCAGTCATGCAGTTTAAGCGTTATGATGAAAGTAAAGATTTGGCATTGGATTGCCCTACATTAACCTTAACCAAGCCCTTATATCTAAAAATGATTACAGGTCAAATAGAAGGGGTAAAAGTCCTGCTTTCTAAAGACAGTAAAGTCAAAGGTAATCCACTGAAAATTGGAAAATTCTTTGCAATGTTTAAACGTCCAGATTCAATTTTCCCGATTGTGACTCGACCAAATGGCTAAGCTCAAATAAGTAAAGTCGAAACTTAAATTAATAGATCCAAAGAAATGGGTGAAATTATCAACTTGGTTCTCCCAATCTTATAACAGGAATACAAGAAATTATTTCTTGTATTCCTCTTTAAAATTAAAAGTAAGCTATATGTATTTTAACTCTATTGATACTTTATTAAATGGTTTTTGAATTTTTATACTTTATTTTCGATGGAGATATTTTTATTAGTAGCTTGTTTAAAAAAGATTTGTTTATTTTTCTATTAATTGCTTCTAAATAATAACTTCAATATTTTTGTGGTTAAAAGGCAAGGGGGTATTATGATGTGTTTTTTATTGAAAATAAGCTTTTATATTAGGGCGAATTCAAACATGAGGTGCGACAGTTTGAAAAGTCTTATGATAATCAACAAGCTGAGCAAATTTCTCTAATGGTGTAAGCCAATCTAACGCTTTTCTAGGACGAGTATTCAGTGACATGGCAACTTGATTTAAATAATGCTGATCTGCCTGATTTAAATCAATCCCTTTAGGTAAATATTGCCTAATTAAACCATTCATATTTTCGCATGTGCCTTTTTGCCAGGGTGAATGTGGGTCACAGAAATATACATCTATGCCTAAATCTTCTTCAAGTATTTTATGTTCTGCCATCTCGCGTCCACGGTCATAGGTCAACGTTTTACGCAGTTCTGCAGGTAAATATTTCAGAGCTTCAGTTAAAGCCTTGCGCACTGATTCTGCCTTTGCATCAGGTAATGTTGCCAAGATACAGAGCCGTGTATTTCGTTCAATAAGTGTTGCTATCGAACTTTTATTGTCTTTACCTTTAATTAAATCGGCTTCCCAATGACCCGGTATTTTTCTTTCTTGAACTTCGGCTGGGCGCTCATGAATAGTTTTAATATCCTGTAATATAGAATCTTTTTTAGGTTCACCGTTAGCTTTTCGCTTTTTATTTTCATGACGCAGACAGGATAATAAGTCTTTTTTCAACTCACCCTTTGGTAATGCTCGTATCGTTGAATAAATCGTTGTATGGCTTACATTCATTGTTTGATCCAAATCAGGAAATGTCTTTAAACGCTTTGCTATTTGCTGAGGAGACCATAAACAACGGATCGCTTCAACAATAAATTTCCAGAGGATTGAATCGATTTTGAGTTTTCTGTGACCACGTCTACGTCTAGCGAAGGTGTTATCAGAAGCATATCGAGCTTGATAAACGTCATTGATGCTATTTCTTTTAAGCTCACGATAGATCGTACTAGGATGTCTTTTAATGAGTTCAGCAAATTTTCTGGCTGAAAAGCCTTCTTTTCTTGACTCAAGCATTAATGCAGTACGATCTTCAAAGTTAAGATGATGGTATGACAATTTTATATACTCCATAAACCCTTTAAATTAATTAGGTGGTTTATGTCGCACTTCAAGTTTTACTCTGCCCTTTAAAAGAGGGCAGAGTAAAGTTTAGATTACATTTCAGGACGAAGTTTGATGCCCTGAATTTTACTGGTTATTTTTTTATTGGCAGCACATTCCACTGTGGTAAGTAATTTGTCGTTATTGGAAACTTCAACGCCAGCCGTATATTGCTGAGACATTTTGTCCAGACTGTCATTGACCCGATATATGGTTTTTCCATTCGGGATATTAATCGCATAATTTTCATAGCGACCAAATCCCTCCCATTGATAGGTGGTGACTTTATTCCGAGGAACTGCAATCGCCAACTCTGGTGTAGCATTTGCCTTACCAAATGAATAGCTGATGGTATTGCCTGCATCACAGACCTGAATCACCTTGTTATTGGTGGTTGTACAGTTGAATACCGTTTTGCTTTGATTTGGGCAAGCTGCGAATAATGAATGGCTACAGGCAGCAACGGCAAGTCCGATGATTAATTTTTTCATTTTAAAAATCCTTTTAACTATTTATTGATAGTGGCAATATTTTTGTTCACCAAATGGTTCATCATCGCCCAAGCTGAGTGCTTAGGACTTACGCATAAAAGTAAAAAATTAATGCACTATAGCCCAGAAAATAGCATCACAATATCAGGCTTTCTGAGTTGTTCTCGCATATAAGAACTGAGTAAGCCTTGCTTTAACTTATAAATCGTCGTTTTCCATTTTCTCGCTAAGGCGATCAAACGATGCCACACCAATATACAACAG
>CALBHK010000475.1 GCA_937894565.1 uncultured Chlamydiae bacterium | reverse complement strand
CTAGAAGCATAAATCCGATCAAAACAATGGAAGAGGTTCATAGAAAAACTTTTCCTGCTAACTAGCGGATAAAATTATAGTGAAGTTATTGAACTCAGCCACAGATCATAGTTTAAATAAGATTTCCCAAAAATAACGCTTCATTTAAAAAGTGAAGTCTCTTTTTCTAAAAAACGAACTGATTTTCATTTGAATAAATTTATTTTATAAACTGATTTATGAGTAGCAATAAAATTCCCCGACAAATGAGAAGAGCCACAGAGAGAAAACTTAGGAAAATTAAAATAATTCCCAGTGAAACAAAATTAACAGCGCAAACTGGGCTTGGGATATTTCTAGAGATTTTTGATAAGAGTCCACTTGCAAAGGAGTTTGCACAATGTTTACCAGAACGTAAATCCCATAGATCAGTGGGATCTTATATGTTGGGATTATTAATGCTGGCAGGTCACATTCGAGGTGTAGAAAATATCTCCTCTATGAACCGAGTTCGTAATGATGGGTACTTAGAAGAACTTTTCTATGATGAAGTTGCAGCGATAAGAACATTAGGTGATTTTCTCTATGATTTTGAAAATGAACATGTAGAAAAATTAAATTTATTTTTAAACAAGATGGCTAAAGCCATCTTTGAACAGTTGCATGTGCAGTTACCAAAAAATAAAGCACCAGAGGATTTTATTATAGATATGGATTCCACATTTCATACAAGTTATGGAGAAGCTGTCGAAGGGGTTGCCTATAATTATAAAAACCAATGGTGTTTGCAAAGCCAAGTGGCTTTTGACCAACTAGGGCTATGTCATGGCATAGAACTCATGTCAGGCAGTTCTAAGCCAGGAACTGGAGCCGTAGAGTTTATAGATAAAGTATTTAGAGATCATCGCAATCAAAGACTCCGAAAACTAGAGGGGAAAGATTTTTTCAGAGCCGATAGTGCTTACTGTAATCAATCCGTGATAAAAAAATGTTTAGCGCTTGGGATTCAGTTTACCATTACAGCTCATAAAGCCACCACTCAATGGGATCGTACTTTTTCAAAAGTAGGCCTTGATTGGAAAGACTGGGAGTATTCTAAAGCCGATTTAGAAAAAGCAAAAAAATCAGAACAAGATTTGCCAGCTTCACAGATAGCAAGATTCCACTGGGAACCAAGCTGGAGCGAGGGAACTTTAAAATTACCTATTATTATTAAAAGAACCTGGATGACGTATTCAAAACTAAAAGACAAAGAAAAAAAATATGGTCAGAAAAACTTCTTCGAACTTGATACTGTAAAAGAAGAAGGCGACTGGGAATATTACGCTATTGTAACAAATATAGATTTATCACGTTGGAGTTTACAGGAAGTATTTGAACACCATAAGAAGCGTGGTAATTGTGAAAACTTTATTAAAGAAGGTAAATATAATTTTAATTTAAAAGGATTCCCTTGTCATAAATTAGTTCATAATCAAGCCTGGGCTTGCTTTGCGCAAATTGCGCATAATTTAATTCGTTGGATGGCGATCCTTGATAATCCAGATCGTCCTAGTTTTGCAAAAAAAATCAGAGATGATTTTTTATTTATACCAGGAAAGTTAGCTCACGGTGGAAGAACAATAATTCTTCGAGTGAATCAATCAGTAAAGGAGGTATTAAAGAAGATAGAGGGTTGGCGGTTCCCGGGATTTGATGCTGCTCGAATATTTTCCACATCGTAAATGTGGATAAAGAACGAGTTCTCTGACAATTAAATAGTAAAACTACTACTGGTAGTGGAACTAGAGAATTGCGGAGGATTTGAACTCGCAAAAGCTTAGACAACTTCACCATCTCGCAAGGAGTTTAGTGGACTCTATTATCACAACACTACTCGAGCGGACCTGACGTTGGGCACTCCGCCCGTAAGTTCACCCATCACACGAGGTTAAGAGTCAAATTTTTGGCATGACTAAGCCTCCGACTGCAAAAATGCAGCTTCGGATCTAAAATATTTTTTTTGAAAATTTTTGAATTCTAAAAATCACTCAATTGATGCAGCTTATCCGCGAATTTGGGTAATTAGTTTTTGTAAAACCCAATACATTTATTTAATGTTAAAGGCTTTGATTGTTTTGACTTAGAAGTTTCTAACCCATGTAAATATGTTTTAGTAGGCTTGTCATAGCTAACTTTATTAAAAAAGTTTTCTGTTCTGTCGCCCATGCCGTTCTTGCTAGGATTAATTGCCATATCATTTTTTTTATAATCATTCCCCGATTCATCCTTAAAACCTCCAGTACTTGAAAAAACCAAACCAGATTCATAAGTTGTCTTTATTGTTCCAGCAATCCCCCCATCTTCAATACTTTTTCTTAAAGTTTGGTCATGAATATTTTTTACTAGGTGAGCCCTTTCGTTTGGATCAAGATTACTTTTTGCTGCCTCATGCGCGACGATTGCAGTCTCTATTATTCTTTCAGAAAGGTTAGGAAC
>CALBHK010000474.1 GCA_937894565.1 uncultured Chlamydiae bacterium | reverse complement strand
TGGACTGCAAGAGTTAGCCTGATGCGTATGCCTGCCTATCCTGTTTTTTTTCCAGCATTCGCACGCAATTTCAAATGCCTCCTTTGTATGAATGACAAGCACTTTTACTTTAGAATTTGCAGAAGAGATAATCCGATCTTCTTCCTCGCCTTCTTTATCTTGTAATTCAATACCTAAAAATTCAAGTTGCTTACAAGCCCTCTCTCTAACTATGGCGGCATTCTCTCCAATCCCTGCTGTAAAGACCAGAGTGTCTATACCACCTAAAGAAGCGATCATGGAGGTAATTTCTGCGCTTAAACGATGCATATAAGTATCTATTGCCAATTCTGCACGTGCATTGCCTTTCATAGCTTCTTGCAGCACATCGCGCATATCACTGGAGAAGCCTGATACTCCCAAAAGGCCCGATTCTTCATACAGTCTTTTAGATAATGTTTCGGGAGTGATCTGATGTTTATTTAAAAGATAGAGCAGTATCCCAGGATCAATGCTTCCCGATCGTGTATCCATCATCAGACCTTCTAAAGGTGTAAAGCCCATTGTCGTATCGATGCTTGTTCCTTTTTTTAAAGCACATAAAGAGGCGCCCGCTCCCAAATGACAGATCACCATTTTATCTGGCATTTCTTTCAATAACTGCGCTGCTCTTTTAGAGCAGTATTGATAGCTGATGCCGTGAAAGCCATATCGTCTAATGCCCATTTCGCTCCATTCATGAGGAATCGGATAGGTGTAGGCATGAGGAGGCAATGTGCTGTGAAAGGCGGTATCAAAAACAGCAATTTGAGGGGTGTTGGGAAATAGGGACTCCATCGCTTTTATCCCATTTAAACTGGCTTTTTGGTGCAGGGGGGCAAGATCTTCAAGTTTTTTTAGTTCTTTTTTTACTTCTGCATCGATATAAACGCTTTCTTTAAATTTAGTTCCTCCATGTACGATGCGGTGGCCAATGCAGTCCACTTGTTTATCTTTTAACTGTGCGTAGAGAGAGGATGCATTTTCCTGAGAATGGTTTTTCCATTCTATCTTATCTTGATAGAGTGGCTTAATTGGATTGTCCTGAGGGCCTAAAAAAGCAAATAAACTGCATTTAACGCTGCTAGAGCCCCAGTTAAGAACAAGAATGTGCATATGGT
>CALBHK010000473.1 GCA_937894565.1 uncultured Chlamydiae bacterium | reverse complement strand
TCCTACGAAGTGTGTTTATCCTGCCTATCCTGCCGGCGCAGCCGATCCTGCCCATCCTGTTATTCTTCTCTTCTGCTTTTGTGGAGATAACATGACGAACCATCCTGTCTCTTACTCTTATTGGGGAGATGTCTGGGCTCAATTTAAGCTGCACCCTTTTGGGATTTATGGGCTGTGGATCTTGTCCCTTTTTTGTTTAACAGCTATTTTTGCCCCTTTTTTAGCGTCTAGTAAACCTCTTTTTGTCTGTTACGATGGGCACTGTGATTTTCCTCTTTTTCGCTATCTTTTTTATCAAGGCTTCTATACTAAGCATCTCGATATCTTTTTTAACTTATTCATATTGACTTTTCCTCTTTTTCTTTTATTCAGAAAGTTCTTTTGGATCATTTTATTGGGCCATTGCATGATTTTTGCTTATCTTGTTGTATGGCCGATAAGCGATCCAGCAGCTGATGCACAGCTTAATCAAGACAAGCAGCAGATTATTCAAACCTATCTTAAACAGGCGTTAAATCCTGCACTCCCCATTCCCGCTCCTTATTTGAACTGGCAGTTTGAGCTTGACCATATGAGCTCTTTGGAAAAATTGAATTTATTAGTCTCTTACAAAGTCATGCAGCAGACGCATGAACGTTTAAGTCATTATAGTTCTCAAAAAAAGATAGAGAGCCGTTGGGCGCAAAGAAAAGACTACATAGAGCAAAGAAAGCAGAGATTAGAGGGTTTTGTGAAAACTTCTAAAAAAGAGGACCGTCAAGACCTTCTACAACTTCAAAAATATGTTGCCGAGTTAAATACATTGCAAGAGAGCGAGGCTTGGCTAGCTCAAGAGAGCGGCAAATTGAAGTGGATGATCATGCCAATAATTCGTGCCTACCATTGGGAAGAGGATGCAGCGGGGGACCGTAAGCTCAATAGGGAGCTTCCCTGGTGGGAATTGACGCGTATTCACCGTAAGGATTTACTGGCGGCTTTAATTTTTGGGGTGAGAATTTCTTTAGTTGTAGGGCTGACATCGGTCGCCATTGCTTTAGCTATTGGCTTGCCCATTGGGGCTCTTGCTGGTTTCTATGGAGGGGTTTTTGATGTCATTGTATGCAGGCTGATCGAGATTTGGGAGTCGATGCCTATCTTTTTTATGCTACTTTTGGTTATTGCAATGATGCAGAGCAAATCTATTTTCTTAGTGATCAGTGTGATTGGTCTTTTTAGCTGGACAAGCTTTTGCAGATACACGCGGGGGGAATTTTTTAAACAGCGTAATTTACCGTATGTTGAGGCGTGTCATGCGATGGGCTATAGTCAAAAACGTACTATTTTTTTTCATATTCTCCCTAATGCGGTTCCCCCTTTATTGACATTGATGCCTTTTGCTATTATGGGAGCCATTACAAGCGAAGCGGGCCTCTCTTTTTTGGGATTGGGAGAGGAGGGCTCTTGTTCCTGGGGGGTATTAATGGATGAAGGGCGTTCGGCATTTCCGGAAGAGAGTTATCTTCTCTATCCCAGCGCTATTTTACTCACAACGCTGCTTGTGGCAATAGCAGTGATCGGGGATGCCTTAAGAGATGCCGTAGACCCTAAGATGCATAGGTAAAATATGAAAAAAACATTGCTCATTACTGGAGGAGCCGGCTATATAGGCTCTTACGTGGCCTATCAGCTTGAACGTTTGGGTTATCAGATTGTTGTACTTGATGATTTAAGCCGTGGCGTGAAAGAAGCTGTAAAGGGTACATTAGTTATCGGGGATGTAGGAGATCAAAAGCTTCTTGAGTCTCTTTTTTCCTCTTACAGCTTTGATGCTGTCTTTCATTTTGCAGGCTCTATTAGTGTGGGGGAGTCTTTTATACAGACTGCTGCTTATTATCAAAACAATGTCGTCAAAAGTTTAAGCTTGTTGAATGCTATGGTAAAACATGAAGTGAAGCGTTTTGTTTTTTCTTCTTCTGCCGGTGTCTATGGAGTGCCATCAGGAGAGTATGTGAGAGAGAGCGATCCTCTTATCCCTATTAACCCTTATGGAAATACAAAGTTAATGGTTGAAATGGCATTGAAAGATTATGCGCAGCGGTATGGCATGCAATACGCAGCGCTGCGTTACTTTAATGCTGCAGGCGGTGATCCGGAAGGGAAATTCATTCACTATCCACGTAAAGAGTGTAATTTAATTCCTATTATTTTATCGGGACTGCTGCGTCTCCCCTTTGAATTTCAATTGAATGGAATGCATTTTAATACGCCTGATGGCACCTGTATACGCGATTATGTGCATGTAGATGATCTTTACCGGGCGCATTTGCTTGCTTATGAGTATTTGAAAGAAAATAAAAATAACTTAACGCTGAATTTAGGCAATGGGGAAGGGTATTCCAATCTTGAAGTGATTAAATGTTGTGAAGAAGTCACAGGATTGAAAGTGTCTTATAAAGTAGGAGAAGCTCGACTAGGAGATGCCCCTAAATTAGTAGCAGATGCAAAATTAGCAAAAGAAATATTGGGATGGGGGCCGCGCTATTGCTCTTTGAAAGAGATGGTAAAACATGCCTGGAGGGCAATGAATATTGTAAAGTGAGCAGCAAGACCCGCAGCAATTCCCGCTAAAAAAACCATTGTAAGTCAACAACTTACACTATATCAGCAAAAATGGCTTTTTTTCGAGTAATTTGAGAGCCTATTTTGAGACCATTTAAACCACTAATTACGAAAAAAAAATCTCAATAACCTTCATTTTTCACTGAGAGATTTTTTTAGCGGGAACTGCTGCAAGACCCGATAAAATTTTAATTTTTTCACCCCCAGAAGTAAATCCGACATTCCGCTGAAAGGCATGTGTGGTATCCGAAAATTCTATCTTAATAGAGGGCGTTGCAAAACTCGATGGTAAGTCCTTAAGGGTAAGGATTTATTTTTTTACCAAAAATCGTTATTCATTGATTATCAATGAGTTGTCTCTAGTTTTGCAGCTCCCTTGAAATTCAGATTAATCTTCTAAATATTGCGCTGCAACAATTTCAGTACTGGAAAAAAATCCGACCATTGCTGTATTGAACAACAGGTGATTATTGCTCTTTGATTTTAATAAAACCATCACCGGATCCCCTATTTCCCATTTTTGTATTTGTGTTTTTGCAGAGGTGACCCAAAGCCCAAATAAACGGGCTTCATCTTGAACTTTATAACGCACCCCATTATTAAGGGTGATAATGGATTGATTCAAATCGATCTCATGAATAAAAACAGTTTCATTGTTGATTTCTGTTTGCTTTATGAACTCAGCTATTGTGCTTTCTTGATTGGTATTATTTTTTAAAGTGATAAAATGTCCTTTATAATAACTATGATAAGTAGCGGTTATGCTGTCTTCCGTAGTCCATTTCAGTACTTTACCCTTAGCCGGCAAACCTGAAACATTCCATTTAGAGCCGTTGTTTAGCGTAATATCCGCGCTTATCAAACGGGGCTGACTGTTCACTATTGAATAGGTTGGTGTTTGGATTTCTAAAAATCCCAATTCCTGAGCTTCAACAGTAGTAAAACCTAAAAAAAGAATAATTAAACTTAATGCTAATTTTTTAAACATAAAAACCTATATTTGTTATTAATTTAATAAATAGGGAGCTGAAAAATGAGTTTAAGTTCTTTGTAAAAAAGAGGTTATGTGTTTTTTATCAAAGCTATTTACTTCTGTTTTTTTCAATACCCATCATTAGACTTCTTGCGTAATTATATTTGCTTGCTAAAATTGCCTTTTTTTGCATCTTTATCGTTAAATTTCTCGGCCATATGCCCTCCAAATTTACCAATAAATCTGCTCAAAAAAAATCAATTTTTTCAAGCAAAGCTGATTAAGTAAGAAGCTCATTTCTTATTATATTAGATTTGAAAATAGAATTGCAATTATTTTTTTTTAAAATAAAATTTAAAAAATCAGATTAAAGCCAGTTT
>CALBHK010000472.1 GCA_937894565.1 uncultured Chlamydiae bacterium | reverse complement strand
ATACAGAGGATACAAGAGAACAAAAGGGTAAGAGAAGAACTAACCGCAGAGCCGCAAAGTACGCTGAGGAAACGCAGAGGATATTTGAGGTTTAAAATATTTAAAAAAGAGCCGATAAAGAGAGTTCATAAACAATTCAAAGCATAAAACCTCAAACATCCTCTGCGTTTCCTCAGCGTACTTTGCGGCTCTGCGGCTCTGCGGTTAGCTCTTTTTTTCTATGGCTGGCTCTTTTTTCTCTCTATAGATCTTTCCGTGATGCACCCTCAGCTCTGCTCCAGCCAACTCAATTTTCCAATTCGACTTTCCACCTAAAATAGCGTCCAGGCAGCTCTGTCCAACAAAGCGATTCTGAGGCAATCCCACTTTTTCAAAAAATTGTTTGATCAATTGCCTTTTTAAATAAACAGACATCTCTTGCGATAGATCCAGTATCCATTCTCTCTTATTTTCTTCAATTAAATACTCGAAAGCAGCTACTTGCTCTGATAAATACTCCCTTAACTCAAAAGACTCCCTCCCCAATTGCGCTAAAGAGCTGGCAATTTCCTTTCCAAAATGCTCAGAAAGAAGGGGCAGCAAACGCCCACGTAACCTTGCACGCAAAAAGCGTTCATCCCTATTAGTGGCATCTTCAAAATAAGAAACCGCATACTCTTGGTTATAAGCCAAAATTTGTTTTTTACTGGCATTTAAAAGAGGGCGCAATAAAAACACTCCTTCCCACAAGCTTCTTTCTTGCATACCGCCCAACTTTTCAATGGGGGCCGATTCAAACAAACGTTTTAGCACCGTCTCTGCCAAATCATCATTATGATGCGCCATTAAAACACCCTGCAATCCCTCTTTAAGGCAAATTTCACGAAAAAATGCCAGGCGCTCCAAACGTGCTTTTTCTTCCAAATTAGCTACTTCCCCTTCCATTTCTAATTTTTTTAAATGAAAGGGCACACCCCAACTTAACGCTTGCTGCTTTAATTCCAATGCCTCTTTTGCACTTTCCTCCCTCCATCCATGATCCACATGAGCTACCTGATGAGGAATATGATGCTCTCTTAAAAGATGCCAAAGACAAGCTGAATCTCCTCCCCCTGAAAGGGCAAGAAGAAAAGGAGAGCTCTTATTGATTTTTTTAAAAAAATGACGAATTTGGACTGCGATCGTCATGCCGTTTGTATATACCTTAAGATCACAAACCCAATCATGATAAGGACAAGTAAAAGATACCAGAAAAAATTAGGTCCAAGAGATCGATCTAAGACAATGACCTCATCTCTGTTCTCAAGTTTTTCTTCTGTTTTTAACTGCAAAGATTTTTTTTCTTTTTCCTGAATTTTTAAAACAGCCCGAATGAGCGGAAAATCCCACGCCGGAAGAAAGGCAGATTCGCCCTCAAGCCTCATCAGAGTTTCCGGTGTTAAACGCCAGTCCAACGCCAACTCTTCAAGGGTAAACGGGCCCTCTATCTTGTCAGAGAAAATAGCATACCAGACTGGGTCAAGTTCTTCGTTCATAGTTTAATTGTAACAAAAAGACAATTTATTGTACCCTATTACCATGACTTTGTATCGCTATTTAATCACTTCTTACTTACAAATATTTCTTTTTTGCGTGGCAGCTCTTCTAGGAATGCTTTTTTCTACGCGCCTCCAGGAAATTGCTCAATTTGCCGCCTTCGGCGCAGATCAAGAAACGCTGTGCCTATTCATTTTATATCAACTTCCCTATGTCATCCCCATTGTAGTGCCTATTGCCTGTTTAATTGCCTCTATGATTCTTTCGCAGCGTTTAAGTGACTCCAACGAACTCACTGCCCTGCGTGCCTGCGGCTATGGTTTAAATCGCCTTCTAGCTCCCCTGCTCGTCACAGCATCTTTTATTGCTATTTTAAATTTTGTGATGATCTCAGAGGTGGCCACAAGGTCCCATCTCGCTTGCCGGGCCCTACAAGAAAAATTCAAACAAATCAATCCTATGCTTATCTTACAAAATAAAAAGCTCGCCTCTGTACATGGCATATTTGCCGAATCGCTGGGCACTTCTGTAAGCGGAGAAAGAGTTACAGATTTAATTATCGCCTATTGGAATCCACAATCAGAAACCATCCATCTCCTCACATCAAAAGAAATGATAGCGCAGCCCCCCGAACTTGTGAGCAAACAGGTGACGGCTATCACTGCGCTTGCCAATAAAAATCCCGTTAAAGAGAAAGCTGATTATTTAGTAGAAAATTTTGATGAGTCCATCACCACAGCCAACAATTTTTCAAAATTCATTAAACGCAAAAGCTGGCGCATTCATGCGGACTATCTTCCCTTAGCCCAGCTTCTTACAGCAATCAGAGAACTAGAAGCACAAAGCGATAATTTATCGTCTTCAACTGCCGTTTCTAGGTTTAAATCAGATATAGCGCGGCGTGCCTCCATCGCTTTAGCAGCGATCACCTTTACGTTAATGGGCGTTGCTTTCGGCATTCAAATTGGACGAGAAAAAAGTAAAAAAAGCATTTTTAAAATCATTCTTCTAGCAGCTTTTTACCTTATCTGTTTTTTCACCGCACGCCACTTTGAAAAAAATCTTCCTATAGCCATTACCCTCTACCTCCTTCCTCAACTCCTTTTACAATATTTAAGCGTGCGCTGCCTATCTCGCATCAGCCGTGGGGTCCCCTCATGATCCGCTCTATTTGGAAAAAACATTTTTTTTATCAAATCAGTTCTGTTGTATTTCTTTTTTTAGCTATCTCATGGGCCCTTTTTGCTCTTATTGATTACACTAATCGCAGCGCCGCCTTTCACTCTTATCACTTTTCCTTTCAAGAAATCGGCCTCTATTACCTATTTTTATTTCTTCAAAAAATAGAAATTCTTTTGCCTTTTGCCATCCTCATCGGCTCCATTAAAACCCTTGTTTCCCTCAATACAAAAAATGAGCTTTTAGCACTTCTAGCCGCAGGCTTTTCTTTGCGCTATCTCATGCGCCCCTTGCTTTTATTCATTTTTTTAATGATCACAGCTGTTTACATCAATTTTGAATGGGGCTACCCCTATGCAATGCGCCAAATACACCTTTTGGAAGATAGCCATTTTCAAGAAAAAAAAGATGATAAACAGCCTATTAAACAGGCACTTTTAGAAGATGGCTCCCTTCTTCTATTTCACCACTTCAATACTGCTGATCTTCAATTCAATGAGGCTTACTGGATTAAGTCCATCGACTCCATTTACCGCATCCGCAAATTCCACCCCTACGCTCTGCCTCCCTATGGTGAACAAGTCGACCATTTTGAACGCAATGCAAAGGGAGAATTATTACTTGATCCGACGACTCAAAATGTGCTCTCTCAAATTAAAATCAACCCCGAAGACTTAATTCAACAAATTTTTGAACCTAAAGAACAGCCTCTTTCTAATTTATTTGAAATGCTGGGAAATTCAAAATACACAAAAGATCGTAAGGCACTAATTACCACAGCATTACTTCATAAGCTTACCCTTCCCTGGCTCTGTTTAATTGTTTTTTTACTGCCAGCGCCTTTTTGTCTAAAATTTACACGCCATTTAAACGCTTTTTTAATTTATATTCTCTCAACTTTTACTCTTGTAGCCTTTTATCTGATTTTAAATGCCCTCACTACTTTGTCTAATTATCAAGTTAGCTCCCCTTGGCTAGCGATTCTTATTCCCTACGCTATTTTAGGGATTATCTCGGCTTACCAGTACAAACGGCTAGATACAAAATAATAATTAGAAAAGGAAGTATGATTACAGCATAAGTGCCCCATCCCCAAAGTGAGGGATGCTGCAGCCAATATCCTAAGCGGTAATCGGGGCTTTCTTGAGCATAGAGCAGCATTTTTTTTTGAATGACATTATTTTCATTAAAAAAAGCGATCTCACCCACCTGTTCTCCCTCCTTGGCAAACAGAGCACTATTCCAATAAAGGTTAGCCTTAATTTTTGGTTTTTCTGATGGAAAATAGTGTAAAACAAGATCTTCTTGGGCTGCTATTTTTAAGGGCGTTCTCAAGGCTGGGTGTTCCATTCTAAAAGGCTGCTCTCCTTTAGAGAAAAGAACACTACGTTGTTTTTGCTCATTAAAGGCCTCTTTAAATAGCTTAATAGCATCTTTAAAAGTACCCCCTCTTTGATCCACTCCTAACTGAACAAAAATCAACGTCCGCCCCTCTTTTGTAGCAGCCGCAGACAAACAATGCTTTGCCTGAGAATGATAACCCGTTTTTACCCCAATTGCATGAGGGTAGGCATACTCTCCATTGCGCAACAACTTATTACCCTGCATAAAGAGCGTGGCTTCCTGTTTATTGGTTTTGGGCCTTTCAAATCGTGATGCAGAAACCGTTTCTGTAAAAAAGGGGTGTTTCAAAGCCTCCGCTGTGATTAAAGCCATGTCATAGGCTGTTGTGAGATGCCCTGGATAATATTGTCCATGGGGATTAAAAAATTGCGTGTTCTTACAGCCTATTTTTTTCAGATATTGATTCATTCCTACCATGAAATTTTCCACTCTTCCTGCTGCAACACGTGCAATCACATTCGAAGCATCGTTTCCACTTGCTATGAGCATCCCTTGAAATAAAGCACGCAAAGAGAGAATTTCTCCCCTTTTTAATCCAATATGAGAGGCACCGAAAATTAAACGGTGCGGGGGAACATTGTATTTTAAACGCTTGATCTCTTCTTCCGACTGGGCCCCAATATCCTCTTGTAAAACCACAACCTCTTCATCTAACCTATCTTCAAGTAAAGTCAATGCATAAAGCGCTGTAGCGACTTTAGTGACACTAGCCGGGGAAAGAGGTTCATGACTATTTTTTTCATATAAAATAGCTCCATTGGAAGGATTAAATAAGATAGCTGACTGCGCATTAATAGGAAGATCCTGCAAAGCAGAAAAGATGCACGTGGGAAACAACATTAGTATAATAAGAAGTAACATAACCCAAAACCCGATTTTTATCTTTAAAAGAACAATATAACACACTTCACGCATAAGAGGCACAGCAAAAGAACAGGATAAAAAAGAAAAAGAAAAAGAAGAAGAATGAC
>CALBHK010000471.1 GCA_937894565.1 uncultured Chlamydiae bacterium | reverse complement strand
GGAGCTTGGTTTTGCCGGGCTCGGTCAGGCGCTTCGGGCACATTTGGTGACGCAATATGGCTTTACAAATTGCAAAGTTGAACAAGGCGTCACCAAACGTCAGGTAAAATCCACGTTGTCTGAAATGGCGCAGAATATATTTTTTATGCGAACCTATACAATAAACGGCATAAATTTGTTCTGCTGCATACTTTTTGCCATCTCGCTACAATCTTGCGGCAAAGACCCACAACCTACAGCGCCGAAATCAGCTCAGAGAAAGACTGAATTCTCTAATGACGAAAGCTGCATTAAACCTAAGGGAAAAAACATATTCTCCGATTTCACTAGGGGGTGCCTGGGGCCTGATTGTAATGAACCAAAGGACTGCGGTGACATTAAACTCATTTTCCGAAAAGGCGGCAAATTCTACGCCGAATACTCGTGCCATGGACCGATCTACCATGGTAACTGGTCTATCAAAAAGGGGAATTTGATTGCCACAGCTCTAAGCACAGAAACTCGCAATGATTACTGCAACGACCAATGTCATGATGAGGACTTGCCGTGCCTTAAGAAATGTAAATCCACGTTTTTCGAAAAATTTGGTAAGGATGAGTTGAAGACCCGCCTTCGCTATGAGTTTGTTGATAGAGGATCAAACCGCATTGAAATGCAGCTGATAACAACAGACTTGAACCCAATTGAAGGTAAAGAAAAATACGACAATTCGTGGGCTGAGCCTGAATGGGAAGAAATGGGGTGCATGCATTAACACAATGCGCCACTTCAGACAACAAGATTTACAAGCTGCGCGCGCGACCGCTCCGCTGGGTCGCGTGCTCGGCCTCGGGCACCTGGACTGCCTCCTCGCGCGGCACAGAAGTGCATTTTGCGCTCGTCGGCAGGTGCCCTCGGCACATAAAGTGACACACGTCGGCTTAACAAATGACAAAACTTGACACAAGTGTCACTTTACGTCTTGTAAATCCAACGTTGTCGGTAATTCTTGCCCTCACTTCTGGCGCGAAGAGTAGGGGCAATCGTCGTGATAAAGTCATTCCTATTTCATTATTCAGGCGCGAAGAGCTTTTTTCCTGGGCGGCGCCATAGAGCAACAGCGTGTAACATCCGCTACAGCCATTAAACCTATTTGAATAATTATGCACAAACGCGGAGGTTACTCGCCATTGGGCGCCGCAAGCCGCAGCTCGGGCAAAAACGGCCGACAACAAAATTCACCTGCTGCGCTCCCTGCGGTGCCGTGGCTCCTCGGGTGCTCGGCCCTGCGCGCCGAAGATCGCTACGCCCGGCCAAGCGGGAGCTTGGTTAAGCCGGGCTCGCGAGGCGCTCCGGGCACATGCGCTTCGCGAAAGTCGCATAAAGTCCTGTATAATGACCTTTACACCCGCGGCGCACGTCAGGTGAATTCCGCGTTGAACGAAATGCGTTGCATGTCAGGATTCTTCCATGCAATTTTCACATATTGTTTTTTTTTATTTTTGGTG
Source organism: uncultured Chlamydiae bacterium (assembly GCA_937894565.1). Classification (GTDB taxonomy): domain Bacteria; phylum Chlamydiota; class Chlamydiia; order Chlamydiales; family CALBHK01; genus CALBHK01. The sequence continues at coordinate 1,781 of CALBHK010000471.1, read as the reverse complement.
AGAAAATTCTTCACTTTTCTGGTATTTAATATATATCAGGGCAACAATTCACCAGATTCTAGTGGAGCACTTTGGCCGTTTGAATGAATCCCGGCGGATACCGGATTATGCCCGTGATGCGGTGAAGCGGATGCTTCTGTGTCGCACAGATCAGCTTGGTGGTCATGCCTGGCAATGCTCTAAATGCAATCATACAAAAGTTGCCTATAATTCCTGCAAAAACAGATCCTGTCCGCAATGCGGTTGGGTTGGAGTAGAAGAGTGGGCTAAGAAGACCGCAGCGAAGCTGCGTCCTGTAGATCATTTTCACATCATATTTTCCATTCCGTCTGAATTGAATGAACTCTGGATTAAAGATACCAAATTGATGATACAGCTATTCTTTAAGGCGGTAAAAGAAACTCTGGAGTCGTTTTCAGATAAGCATCTTAAAGGACAACCCGGCTGCATAATGACTTTGCATACCTGGTCGCGGACATTGGCTTTGCATCCGCACATACACTGTCTTTTTACCGCCGGTGGCGAAGACAAGAAGGGGCATTGGCATGATAGCGGGGACTATCTCTTCACTATTAAGAACGTTGCCCGATATTTTCGCGGCAGTCTTCTCTATTTGATTCGCGGACACGCCGAACAATTGGGTGGCTCTGACGAAGTAAACAGATTGATACACCCATTATTCGATAAGAGCTGGCACGTTTTTATCACAGAGAAATACCAACATGGTACTGGTGTTATCCGGTATCTTTCGCATTATGTTCGTGGCGGCCCGATTAAGAATAGTCGGATTGTGGATTATGACGGTCAATTCGTTACCTTCCGGTATAAAGATCACAGGGATAATCAGACGAAACTGATGCGTCTGCCAGCAGAAGAATTCATTCGGCGTTTTATCATGCACCTGGTTCCCAAAAGACTGCGGGTCATCCGTGCCATGGGCCTTTATTCTAAAAGAGAGAAGCGTAGCGGCCTTCTCGATGCTGTGTTAGATAAGTCCATAGTCCGCGCTTTATTGCATTCGGAACCGGAATATTGCCCCAATTGCAAGATCCCGATGGAATTACACGCCAATCTTACTAAAAAAGCAATTCTCCGGTATAAGTCCCCGCCCGAAGCCGTGGCAGCTTAGCACCGCACATCGTTCAACAGCTTTTACCTGCTGCGCCGCGACCACTTCGTTGGGTCGCGTGCTCGGCCCTGCGCGCCAAAGATGCCCTGCGTCCCGCCGGCCGGTGGGCCTGCATTGGCGGGCTCGGGCAGGCGCTTCGGGCACATCGATGGTCCGCCAGGAGGGGCTTTCCCAATAAATCTGCCTTTACACTTAGGCGCACCATCGACGTCAGGTAAACGCAAAACGTTGTACGCAATACCGCGCCAAGAGAAGGACGGAAGAGCTCGCGACCTCCATGTCGCTCGCAAGATTTTGTTAGGGGGCACTATTCGATATGCACAACAAAAACCGGATCGACTACCTGATTTTTTTTGCTGACGAATTGATTGGCAAGATTTGCAAAGGTAAATGAAGCGATCATTAATACTGCTGCCGCTGCTTCTCGCATGTAAAAGCTATCAACTTACACCAGGTGGCAGAACTGTACAGTTATTCTCAGGAAGCAGTTCATTATTTGAATCAATGCATGCTGCAGGTGACAAGACTTCTCCGTCTCCAAAGTGCAAATACCTTGGCAAAGTTACTTCTCATGCAACAGACGACGATTTAAAAATGAACGGACCTCAAATTATTTCCGGTCGAAGAGACGGCGACGAAAGAACTATAAATG
>CALBHK010000470.1 GCA_937894565.1 uncultured Chlamydiae bacterium | reverse complement strand
ACCTTTAGCTAAAACAGTCTTCAGCTTACCATTCGTGGTTATTTGCAACAGTGCCAAATAGATTCATTTTCGATACTCTTACTTCAAAGCCAAAATTTTTCGGGCACCATTAAGTACGAATAAAGAAACCAGTATGCCAATGATTAAGTCTGGATAAGCTGATCCCGTCCACGCCACGAGTACACCGGCAAATATAACGCCCATATTTACGACAACGTCATTCGCCGAGAAAATCCAACTGGCTTTCATATGTGCGCCATCTTCTCGATGACCAGAAATAAGATATAAGCATATCACGTTAGCTATAAGTGCGAGCAGGCCAATAACAATCATGAGCGTTGATTCTGGCTCGCTTCCAAACATGAATCGTCTAATGACATCAACAATCACGATAACAGCAAGTAATAACTGAATCCAACCTGCGAAATGGGCTGCTTTTATTTGATATTTCGCAGCTTTTCCGACGGCATATAGCGCAATACCATAAACGGCTGCATCGGCAAACATATCTAGAGAATCAGCAATCAATCCTGTAGACGCAGCAATAATACCGCTGATGAATTCTATAAAGAAAAGTAGAGCATTAATACCTAATAACAGTTTAAGTACTTTAGCTTGTCTCACAGGATCAGGTTCATTAGGTATATCGCCTGAAGAAAGCTGTATTTCATCAAGTTTCGCCCCAAAACCCAGTCCTTCGAGTTTAGCCGTAATTTGCTGAATCCCTTCATTATGGAAGACTTTCAGTTTTCGATTGGGAAGATCAAAAGTAAGACCTTTAACTGCTTCAATATCTGCAAGAGCCATACGGACCATTTGCTCTTCAGCAGAGCAATCCATTTTAGGAATGGTGTAGGTACTTGTTTGCTTAGCCTGTTGATTGCTTATATAAGTTTCAGTCTTCACAAGCTTTGCACCAAAACCCAAAGCTTCAAGTTTGGTGGTTATATTTTCATCTTTTTGATTATGTAGAACCTTTAAAGAACGGTTAGGTAAATCAAAGATGAGTTTTTGAACACCATCAATTGAAGATAGCGCCATACGAACCATCTGTTCTTCCGCAGAACAATCCATTTTGGGAACTAAGTATTCACTCATGTAGTGCGAATCTTTTAAAACGTCTTCAGTGCTTAAATTTTCTTTGGGATCAGAACCACAACAGGATTGAGCGGTATCTTCACAACTGTTTGAAGTGTTACAGCAAGGAGATGAAGATTTTTTTTCTTCCTCTTCACCACAACAGCTAAGCGTATTATCACAATTCTTTGAATTGTTTGCTTCTGCAATTGATGGATGATTTTCTTGTTGAGATTTCTTATCTTCGCATGGTGTTTCTTTACTACATCCACAACCACTCATAATTATACCCATTAAAAAAATTATAAACTTTGAATATTAGAATCCCTATAGTTACTATAGAGTCAAGAATCTTTGGAAATACTAACTCAATGCATTTAAAAATTGGTGAACTCTCTAAAAAAACCTCATGTTCAGTATTAACAATTAGGTTTTATGAAAAGGAAGGTTTAATTCCGGAACCGGAAAGAACGGAAGGAAATTACCGCCTTTACGATGTAGGCTATGTTGAGCGAATTAAATTTATTTTGAATTGCCGAACTTTAAATATGAGTTTGAATGAAATTCGTCAATTACTTACCTATAAAGACAAACCTGAGAAAAATTGTTCAGATGTGAATGAATTAATTGACTTACATGTCAGTGCTATCAGAGAAAATATAATCAAGCAACAAAAGCTTATTGAACAACTATCTGATTTAAGAGGTACTTGTGATGGTTTATGTACAATTGACCAATGTGGAGTTTTAAAAAATCTAGCTTGATTATCTAGACCTATGCTTTTTTCAAAAAATCGGCACTGTTGCAAATAACCACGAATGGTAAGCTGAAGACTGTTTTAGCTAAAGGT
>CALBHK010000469.1 GCA_937894565.1 uncultured Chlamydiae bacterium | reverse complement strand
TCTCAATAGTTAATTGATTAATACCTCTCTGTGCCCCAATTCTTCACATGAACCATTCTTTTCCGTCCAGATTGAAAAATTTTTCAAGGTACCTTTCATGCAATTTATCATTTTGATCAAATTTAATTGCGAGTGCTTTTTGTAGATTTTTTTTAAATATTCCTTCAGAGAAATATTTTCTTATGAATGCAGGGGAGGCGACAAGCACATATTCCATATTGCCTAAAAAGTGAGCGCGTCCCCCTTGAATCTCTTTTTCAGAGGTAGATAAGCAAGCAGATACCAGTCCATTTCTAAGGTAATCCAAGGTTAATTCCTGATCGTCAGCTATTATTTCTAAAGAAATATTTCTAAAAACTTCTTCCTCAGCTAAATCTAAGAACCAGGTCTCTAAACTATCTCTGTTTAAAGCAATAGAAATACGGTGTACTAGCGCTGTTTTCCCGATCTGTTTTTCTAAATCTCCTTCTAGTAGAGAGATCCGTGTAAAATGCCCAATAAGCTGCTGTCCAAGTTCTGTAGGGCGATAAGGCAATATTCGAGTGATAACTGGTTTCCCGTAAAAAGTTTCTAATCCCTTGATCCTTTGTGAAACTGCTGACTGCGTGATGTATAGTTTTTTCGCTGCAGCTTCAAAACTTTGAAGCTCCTGGACCGTATACAAGGCCTCTATTCCCCGATAATCTAACATGCTTCCTCATTAGTTTTACTTATGAATCATAAATTATATTAATTTTACTTATATTAAATTCGCAAGTTATAATGGTAGTAGATTTAAAGTCGTTTACATTAAGGAGGTTAGATATGTTAGTTGGTATAGAAGATGAAGTTTTAGAAAAATATCCCGAGGTGGAAATCGGTTATTTGGTAGCTCGGGTTTCTGTAAAAAAGAGAGATCTTTTTGTTGAAAGTCTAAAACAAAGATTGGAAAGTCATCTACAAGAGCAGGGGATCAATGCCACCAATTTTGCAGTGCATCCAAGCATTTCTTTGTGGAGAAAAATTTACGAAAATGATTTTCAGATGAAAGCCAAAACGTATCGCTCCTCAATTGAAGCATTGCTTCGGCGCGTTGTGACTGGAAAGGAAATTTGGAACATTTGCAATGTCGTCGATCTTTACAACTGCTGCTCAATTTTATCTTTATTGCCTATGGGAGGGTATGATCTTAAAAAAGTTTCAGGAGACATCAGAATTCGATATGCCAAAGAGGCAGAACCTTTTTGGAGTCTGGGAGAAAGAGAAAAAATCGCCGCAAAGCCTAACCATGTAGTCTATGCAGATGATCAGAAAATCATTTGCTGGCTCTGGAATCATAAAGACTCTGCAGAGAGTTGCATTGATGATAAGTCAGAATATGTCTTGTTTTTCATCGATTCTTTTGAGCGAAGTAAGGTCCTATCCGCTTTAAATGAGTTAGAAGAGAATTTGATGAAAATTCAATGTTTTCCATTAGAAAAAGGAATTCTTAATAAAAGTTCTCCTCAAGCATCCTTGACGATGGTAGGTACATTATGCTCTTATACCGAACGTGATTGAAGATTTGGAATTTTGACAAGGAAGCTGCTGGGAGTTATCTTTTAGCTCCCTTTTTATCTATGCAAAGTTCCTGGAGAATTATTGATGGCTTAATAGCTTTGACTATGTGGGGAATCGCTATGAGCTTGATAATAACTCTGTAAATGATTTGAAAAATAGGTCGGTCAGATGTGATTAAGAAAAAAAGATTAGTGATTTCCTAATATGTGGTTAGGCACTCCTGGATAACAGGATTGTTTTGCAAAAGCATTGTTTTGATGCCATAATAAATATGTAAGCACTTAATAATACGACGGTCTGAAAAAGACTGCTTTGTTATCATATGGTTAATTAATTTTGAGCAGCAGCACTGATGTGAAGCTCTAATCCAAGAGATGCCAAAATTGTGCACACATTAATTAGTTTGGGATTGCCTGTTCTTGAAAGTGATCTATAAAGACTCTGTCTATTGAGAGAAGACCTCTTCGATAATTGCCCCATCCCTCCACGCGCTTCAGCAACATCTTTTAGCGCGAGCAAAAAAACATGAAGGTCATCATCTTCCAGACAAGCGTCCAAATAAGCCGCGGCTTCTTGAGGATCTTCAAGTGATTTTAAAAGATGTTCTTTATATTTTTTTGTTTTTCCCATATTAACCTCCTAAATCCTGCCAGTATTTTTTAGCCTTTGCAATATCTCGAATTTGACTTCTTTTACTACCAGCACAAAGTAAAATAACGATTTTGTTGCCTTTCTTTGCGTAATATATACGGTATCCAGCTCCAGTATGAATTCGAAGCTCGAATATGCTGCCCTCAATATGATCAATATCACCAAAGTTTCCAAGTCGAACCCGATTTAGCCTTTTACGAATTTGAGCACGCAATTCCATTGTCAACTCATCTTCCCACTCGAGATAAGGACATTTTCCGGTATCTGTCTCATAATATTCGATTGCAAACCGCTCATCCATAACTTAATTGTAACAGATAGGCGACATTTTCTGAAGAATTTTCATCAATTAGAGTCATTGTTAAATTTTAAATGTAAGAAAAAAAGATGAGTGATTTCCTAAAATGTGGTTAGGCACTCCTGATAACAGGATTGTTTTGCAAAAGCAATGTTCTGATGCCCTAGGATACAACCACGAACCTAGAATTTGAACCCAGGATAATCACTCACCAAAAATGTGGGGCAACCTGGACTTGAACCAGGGACCAACGGGTTATGAGTCCGTACTCTCCTCTTAAATCACCGCAAGTTACAGTAGCTGACCGTAATCAATATATAGGGGAAATCGCCTTTTTGTCTATTCCAATTTGAGGCCGTTTGATGCAGTTTGCTGCCCTCATTTGGTCCGCCAGTGGTCCACGGATTTTACAGAATTTTCACTGTTCAATTTATATTGAACAGTTTGCTTTAGTGAGCAGTTAGAACTTGCTTTGTGTGTGTTAATGAAGCTTGAGAGCTTCTTTAGGCTCGAAATGCCGGATGTATTTTTGATTGCATTTGTTTTAGTACCGTGCTAGAATGAATACACCAAAGAAAAAAGCCTCCTCATTGTAGCCGAAAGGTACGAGTGAATTGTTTTTTTCGAGAGCTGATTAAAGGTCCCGTTTTTATATACTTTATACACTGTCCTATAGAGAGTTTAATGAAAAACAAATCTCAATTTAAATTTCTGTTAATATCAGCCTTCCTTCTCACTTTGAAGGTAGAAGCATCAATGAGTATGGTCGAAGGATTTTGCGAAATACTTAATAGTCAACATGAAATAATGCTTGATTGCGCATCAAAGGCATCACAAGATGTAGACAAGATGTTAGACGAGCTCGATTTGTCAAAAAATATTAAAAGAAAACATAACCTGACAACAGAACTCAGAATGATTGAAGTGGGGAGTATGGAAAATTATTTAATAAGCTGTTATTTATTTGCGGAGAAAATAGAAGATTTGTGTGCTATGGAAAACATCAAGGGTTTTCAGAAGACATATGGCGATATACTATCTGATGCAAAAACTATCATGGATGCCGCAAGAAAACTTCAATTTCATAAACCAAAGGCAGTAATTCGATGCATGTATTTTTATACAAAATGCTGTGATCCAGAAGCGACAGATTTCCAATTAGAATACATTGAAATTGATCAAGTTGCGAAAGATTCATTTTTGATTGTGGAAAATAGTGATAAAGTTTTATTGTCTCTTAGACGTCTTACAAAAAAATATGGATTATATTAGAACCTCTTGCGCAACCTGCATTTCCTTTTGATGTGTTAAAGCGCGAAGAATTGAATCCAAAACTTCATCATAACGTTTTGTTGAACATCTTTTTACAGCCAAAACCTTGCAAAAAACCAGCACACAAATATATTCTTGCAGCGCAACTGCCTCTACAATGCTGGCATGATAAATATTTTTGCCTGGAATCAAATCCGGAACCTGGGTGGAGTACTTACAATCATCCTAATTTCCCGTGAAAATTATACATAGGTTTTGGGGTCAAGGCCAAAAGCTTTG
>CALBHK010000468.1 GCA_937894565.1 uncultured Chlamydiae bacterium | reverse complement strand
AATCAATCTCCTGAAACTTGGCGAGTCTGTTGTCTCGTCAAGGGCATCTGTCAATATGCCTATGGTAGCAATGGCCTTTAGGCCGTTAGTTACAAGCTTCCGCCTTTAGGCGGGAGTAGTTGACGTTAATGGAGTGACTCAGGGTGTCATAGAGAGTTGCCTATTTGATAAAATTATTGATCTATCTCAGTTTTTTGAATGTTGACTTTGAAAACTATCTTTTAGTTTTGAGGAAAGAGAGTTAACGATGCAGGTTTCTCTCTCTAGCTTTTCAGCTATGGCTTCAACTACGAATTGTTTTTTAGAAAAACTTCTGAATTTTTTGAAAAAGGAAATTTTTTTTTCTAGTTTTTCATGCAGTGTATCTTCTAAAACTACATTGATATTTCGTTCCTTTGGGATATTTTTGACATCAAATCCATCTTCTTTTTCCAGTTTTTCCTCAATCGCCTTTGCTACCCAATCTTTTTTATTTATTTTTATGCCATTCAGATATTGCAAGCTCCTAACGTGGTCTTCTATTTCAAAGAAAAATTTTTCAGGTACATGCATGACAAATTGTTTTGTGCCAGGCAATACTGTTGTCGCTTTTTCTAGCCCTTCTTTTTCTAAATCCAAAATCGTATAACCTTTTTTTAATTTAACCTTATCATATAACCAAAAAGTTTATTTTAATCAATAAAAACTAAATATGTGCTCTAAAACATAAAGCTAATATTTCTATCCGAAAGATGAAAAAAACTTTGAATCTTCTAAAAAACAAATAAAAATACATATAGCAAGTATAATTTGAATGTGCTATACATTCAAATTATGTTATACATTCAAAAAATGAATGAGGAGGAAGGATGTCTGGTAAAGTGATCACAATAATGGCTTTAGCGTGCGTATGCACAGCAATTGTTATGCCGGCAGATTTGCTTGCAGGGATGACAAACAGCGCTTTTGGGGGAGATGCCTTAGCCAAACAATCAGGAGAAATTCAGAAATTTATTTTCGGTCCGGGGATGCGCATGATTGGGGTGATGGGAGCCGCATATGGAGTGATTAAGGCTATCATGGCCGACTGGGGTGCTCTTATCAAATACGGTGGTATTTCTTTAGGGATATTAGCTGTTCCGAGCTTTATCGACGGTGTTTTCGGCGTTAGTACAATGCTTCTTCCATAAAGAGATTTTATGAACCAAGAAAGACGGCATTTTACAATTCAAACGCTAGATAACTCTCCAAGGGTCTTGTTTTGGACTATTGAAGAATTCTTGTGCCTTGCTGTTCCTGTCTTTATTGGACTTTGTTTTGGCTATATTTTTCTGGTTCCAATTGGTCTTTTTATTAAGCCCATTTATTCGAAGATGACCAAGAGGATGCCAAGAGGAGCTTTAAATCATCGGTTGTATTGGCTATTTCCGACAAAATCACTAATAAAAATGGGTATCGTGAAAAATATGCCTCAGTCGCATTACCGAGAGTTTATTCTATGAATCTTACTTTTTTGGAAAACAATCTAAAATCGCTTTATTTGCAGAGAAATCTATTTGCTGTGTTGTCTCTTATTCTTTCGGTTGTTTTGCTTATTGAGTCGATCTTTCTATTTTCAAAGAGTGAGAGGATTATTGTATCTCCTCCTGTAGTTGAAAAAGAGTTTTGGGTTGAGGGACATGCTGTCTCTTCTACCTATCTTGAGCAGTTTGGGTATTTCTTAGGGGAGCTTTTGTTGAGCAAGTCTTCTCAATCAGCTCCAGCTCAAAGAGAGATCATTCTTAGGCATACCGATTCTTCTTTTTCTGGAAATTTAAGAAAGAAGCTTTTCGAGGAAGAAGAAATGTTAAGGAATAGAAGCGCTTCCTACTCATTTTATCCTGTTAATGTCCAGGTCGATCAGCAGGGATTAAAGGTTACGATTACAGGAGAAAGGGTGGCTTTTGCTGCCGGCAAGCAAGTTTCTTCTAAAGAAGAGAGTTATGTGCTCAGTTTTTCTTATGCAGGGTATCGGTTGCTTCTCAAAGGCGTTGAGTTTACGGAGGGTGAAAAATGAAAATTTTATTAAATATTTTGAGTGTTTTTATTTCGAGCGGATCAGCTTTTGCAGCTGTTTATCATGATATCGACACTACGATTCCTTTGAAATGCACCCTATCTTCAACAAATCAAAATAGGATTGTGGTCGCAGAGGGAAGGATTAGGAAGGCAATCTTTCTTGATGAGAGAATCGCTGTACAGACTGAAGAAGAGAGCGGACAAGCGTTTATCTATCCTTTAGATTTTATTGAAAAGCCCATCACCGTTTCAATTGTCACTGAAAAAGGGTTAGTGCAGGACTTAGAGATTAAATTTGCAGATAGATCTTCGGAAGTTGTGATTTTAAAAGAAAAGAAATTGGAAGAATTAGAGTCATCTCAAAACACATCCCAAGACGTATCTAAAATTATAGAGACAATTTTAGACGGAGCAATTCCTCCGGGATACGTCTATTTGGAAGGGATGGGAGAAAAATTATTTATTAGAAAAAAAGTGATTGCTGCGCTTATCGCCAGATTTGAGGGAGAAAAAGAGACGATTTATTTCTATCGGATCGCCAATAAATCCCGTAAACAAATTTGTCTAAACGAAGGCGAATTTAATTTGAGTGATGCCACATGGACGTATCTTGATAAAAGGGAACTTCGCCGAAAAGAAGAAACTTTTGTCTTAATTTCAGTTAAACGGTAGGGGAAGGGGAGTTATGAGCGATAAATCAAACGATGCTTTAAAAAAACAAAAGAAAGCGCTTGGGGTTGTTGTAGCGATCGTTATTGTTATCTCTGCCGGAATTGTTTACCTACTTCAAGGGCCCTCTGTCCCTATTTCTATGAGCCCTAAAGTTGAGCTTCCGGGTGATAGACTGAATCCTCAAGAAATCTGGATGTCTAAGATCGACAACGATAACAGAATGACAGAACAGAAATTTAAATATCTTGAAACTATTATTCTAGAGGGAAAGCAGAAAGAAATTGCGAAAGAAGATGAAAATCAAAAGCTGCAACAAGAAATTTCGAAATTAAAACGCGACCTGAAATCAGTTTCAGATATGCCAAACAGACAACTAGATTCAAAACAAGAAACTATTCAGCCATCATCTAATTGGGGAGCCACTTCAGCGTATAAAACACCGTCTTTTTCGCAAGATCCTTTTGTGATATCCGGCAAACATCATGAAACTCCTGAACGTAGGATGAGACCTCTACTCAAAGAGGTTGTGATGGAGGCCCCTACAAAAACGGTCTTTCATGTAGATGAAGCGATTCCTGCTGGAACTTCCGTAAAAGCCTTGTTAATTTCTAGTGTAGATGCCCCTTGTGGAGTTTATTCAGGAAGCGATCCGCAGCCTGTTAAATTGAGGATCTTGGATGATGGTCATTTACCCAAAGAAGTCATGGCTAAATTGAAAGGTGGGATCATCATAGGAAGCGCCTATGGAGATATTTCAAATGAACGTGTCTACATGAGGCTGGAAAGACTTACAAAAGTAGAAGCGAATGGCGAGTTTATCGAAACGTCTGTCACAGGATTCATTTCAGGAGAAGATGGAAAATTCGGCGTGCGCGGCACAATGGTAGATAAATCCGGCCAGTTGGTGACGTATGCTGCTTATAGTGGTTTTTTCAGCAGTATAGGGCAATTTTTGAATACTGCTGCATTAGCTTATCAGCATGAGCGTTCTGATGAAGTGGCTCTATTGCAGTCTGGTGGATTACAAGGAACTTCCGGGGCTTTTGATACGCTTTCAGAATACTACATTAAACGCGCTGAGCAAATTATGCCTGTGATTCAGGTAACAGCGGGTAGAATTGTTGATATTACTTTCACGCATAAGGCTGATTTAGGTGATCTTTACACAAAAGAAAAAGTGAAAGAGGTGAGGGATAATAGTAGGAGGCAAAACAATGGGTAAACTATTTTTTGCTCTTGTTTTGGCTTTTTCTTCTCTTCTTCACTCTATTGAGAAATTGGATGATCGTTACTTGATTTCTTTTGGAGATAAAAATGCGTCGATTCAAGTCGTTGAGTATTTTTCTTTTATGTGCCCTCACTGTTCTGCTTTATTCAAGAGGGAATTTAAAGATCTGAAATCCAACTATCTTGAGAATAATAAAATAGCATTTACCTTTCACCCTGTTCCAATGGATATGCTTACAGTGTGTGCGATGGAGTGTTTATCAAAATTAAACGAAAGGGAGAAAAGGGCTTTTTTAGAGGTTCTATTACAGGAGAGTGAGGGGGAAGATTCTAAAGTGATGATCGCTTTAATGAAACGGGCGATGGAAGTATTTGAAAAGCCTATTCCTCAATTGGACGATAGATCTTATCTGGAAGAGAGTGAAACCTTTCAGAATGCTTTTGTTTTTCTTAAGCAGGATGAGCAAATTATTGGAATTCCCACATTTGAAGTGAATGGAAAGTTTTATGCAGAACAACCTCCAAGCCTTGTTTTATTGGAAAAAATCATGAAGGAGATCTCATGCGGTTTAAATTAACCAAGCTGCTTACTTTTTCGATAAGTGTGTTATCGATGACTTCATGTCAGATCTATAGTCCAATATTCGATTGCCCTCCTTGTGAAGGCGTTCCCTGCACTTCTGTGACAGAAATAGAGGGAATGATCATTGAATCAAAAGAAAGAGAAGATCTTTTTGTAGGCGGCAATCCAGAAGCTAGAGCGCTTTGGAAAACAATGGTGGCAAATGGCGCAACAGATAGTGATCGACGTATTTGGGTTAAAGAAACAAAAGATAAGCATGGAAATTTCATTGGCGGATACTACATCTATTTACCGACTTGTAAGGAGGAGAATAAATAGTGTTAAAATCCATTCATAATTTAGGGGAAAAAATCTTGAATTTGTTTGGGCAAGAAGGTGCCGAACAGGTTGGTGTAAGGAATAAGGAAGAGAGTTTTTCTGGCGTTCCTTTTTCCGACATCCTTCCTTATGAAGCTTATGATCAGGAAAGTGGGTTATTTGTTGGTAAAAACAGCTTAGGATTTACCTTAGAAGCGATCCCGATTGTGGGTGGAGATAGTACAGCGCAAAGGATCATGGCAAGCATTTTTAATGAACTACTTGAAGAAGATTCCTCTTTGCAATGTTTGTTATTGGCGGATCATCGAATCGATCCCTTTTTAGACGCTTGGGAAGGCGCTAGACAAAATGCAGAGGAATCTTTAGTGCATCTGGCTCAGAAGAGAGCTGAATTCTTTAGAAACTCTCCGACAATAAGCCCTCGTAATTTTCGCTTTATCTTTTCTTATAGCATTCCTTTTGAAGATCGAAATGATTTAGAAAAGATCGCTTATCTTAAGGAAAAGAAAGAAAAATTTATCGAAACCTTAAAGGCTATTACGTATGTTTTTAGTTGGCGTCCTGAGCATTTGATAGAATTTGTTGGAGGAGTAGTTAACTTTTCCCTCGGAACACAAGTTAAGAAAAAGAAATGGAATCCTTATCAGACGCTGAGTAGTCAGATGACGATGGGGGGTAAAATTTCTATCGAAGAGGATTCTTTAAGCTGGTCTACTGATACGGAATCTGTCTTTAAAAGTTACCGGGTTGTCGATTTTCCTCAATATTGGACAATGAATCAAATGCAAGCCTTAATTGGGGATGTTTTTAGGGATTCATTTAGAGTATCTACCCCGTTTTATATTCATTATGGTGTGCATTGTCCTAAGCAAGGAAAGGTGGAATCTAATTTCTGGAAAAAGACCCATCTTGTCGAAAATCAGGGAAAATCAAGTATGCTGCTCCGATGGATCCCTCAGCTAGAAAAAGAACTGAATGAATATGGATACATTCGAAAAGCTTTGAGCGATGGGGCTCGATTTGTCTGGACTCAGCTTTCTGTGGGAATTTGGGCAGATAAAACGCAGATCAATAAAAGTGAACAAATTGTTAAATCGTTATTCAGGATTAATCAATTCTTGCTTGCTGAAAATCGCTGCGTTCATCTTCCTCAATTTTTATCTTCTTTACCAATGACGTGGGCTGAATATGGACAAGATTTGAAAAACCTTAATTTGCTGCGCACGACGATTACAACAGAATGTCCCAACTTTGTGCCGATGCAAGGGGAATGGATGGGCACTCCGACCCCGGGAATGTTATTGATTGGAAGAAGAGGCCAGCTTATCAATTGGAGCCCTTTTGATAATAAAGTCGGTAACTATAACACCGTTGTTGTGGGTCGAAGTGGTTCGGGAAAATCGGTATTTATGCAGGATCTTCTTTTATCAGGTTTGAGCAATGGGGCGAAGGTTTTTATTCTGGAAGTGGGAAGAAGTTTTGAGAAGATGTGTGATATTTTAGATGGTCAGCAGATTGAATTTTCAAAAGATTCTCAAATTTGCCTCAATCCATTCACAAATATTTCATTGACCGATGACGATGAGCGCGATACGGGATTTAGTTTTTTAAAGTCTGTTATTTCTTGCATGGCTGCTCCAACGGAAGGAACTTCGGACTATGAAAATGCGATTATTGAAAGATCTATCCGTTCTGCTTGGGAAGAAAAGAAAAACGATGCCTCTATCACAGATGTGGCCCTTTGGTTGCAAAATCAATCAGACAGCCGAGCTAAAACTTTGGGAACCATGCTAACCCCTTATACTAAAGAAGGGCTGTATGCAAAACATTTTGAAGGCAGAAATAACGTTAATTTTAGTAATGCGATGGTTTTGATTGAGTTGGAAGAGCTAAAAGAAAAGAGAGACCTTCAAGCAGTCGTGCTGCAACTCTTCATTATGTCGATCACCACACAGGCCTTTTTAGGGGACAGAAAAACTCCTTTTTATATCTGCATCGATGAGGCTTGGGATCTCTTGAGAGGAAAACAGTCTGGCCCTTTTATTGAAACATTAGCTAGACGATTGAGGAAATACAATGGATCGCTTGTGATCGGAACGCAAAGTATCGAGGATTTTTTCTCAACACCCGGCGCTAAGGCCGCTTTTGAGAATAGTGACTGGATGTGTCTATTGTCTCAAAAAAATAGTTCGATTACTGCGCTTGCTGAATCGAAAAAGATTGATTTTGATGAGGGCAAGCGTTGTGCTTTAGAGAGCGTTACCACAAAACACGGGGAGTTTAGCGAAGTCCTTATTTGCGATGCAGATGGGAATTATTCTATTGCCAGGCTTGTATTAGATCCGTTCTCTCAAATGCTCTACACAACTAAAGCCGATGAGTTTTCAAAAATTAAAGATCTTAGAGATCGTGGTCTCTCCATCACACAAGCTATTGAGCAGTTGCTATCCGCTAAAAGTAAGAGCAAAGAGGGGAATCGTGGTTAAGAAATTCTTCGCTATAGGAACGCTTATCATTGCTGTTGTTTTATTTTCATTTAATGAACCCAGATATGGGTTTAGGATTAATCAAACAGAAAGTCTTCCCTATACTTTGTTTTTTCGTGTGAAGGCTAGCAAATCTGAATTGAAACATGGCTCTATTGTTGCTTTTCACCGTGATCATTGTCCTATTTTTCTTGCAAAGTATGCGATAGGCTTTCCTGGAGACTCTATAAGAGTAGAAGAAGATAGCGTTTTTTTAAATGATACCTACGTAGGAGAGGTTCAGAAGATCTCTCAAAGTGGAAAAGAATACCATGCTATTTCAGATGGAGTGATACCTAATGGATATGTCTTTGTTTATGGCAATCATGAGCAGAGTTTTGATTCCCGTTATCAGGAATTTGGCTTAGTTAAAATTGCAGAGATTGAGGATGTGTTATGGCCTATATTCTAAGAAATATCCTGCTCTTAGGCCTCTGTATGGTAGCGATTTCCTCGGCGCTTTATTCCAAAGATCTTGGGGTTCATGGGCATCTATTTCCCATTATCGAGCCGAATTTGCTGCAATACATTCGAGACAGTCTCTCTCAAATGACCCCAGAGGAAGTTCAGTCTATAAATCAGAAAATCAAAAACAACTATCTCAAAATGATAAAAGAGCCGAATTCTGTATCCTCTGTTACGGAAGCATACGAATACAAAGTGTATTCCTACGATCCTACTGTTTCTGTTGCAAATGATATTACAGATCACAATGGGAATATTATTGTATCTAAAGGAACATCTGTTAATCCGCTTACACTCTTACCATTAAGTAAAGAGCTTCTATTTATTGATGGGACAAAAGAGTCACATATCGCTTGGATTAAAAGCCAAAATAAACAGGCAAAGTGGATTTTAGTGAAAGGAAAGCCTTTGGATTTAGAGAAAGAAGAAGAGCACTCAGTCTACTTCGATCAGTTTGGCTATTTAGTCAATAAACTTGGAATCCAGCATGTTCCTGCAAGAGTATCGCAAGAAGGTTTGTTATTAAAAGTTGAAGAAATTCCTGTTGGTGGTAACCGATGAAGAATTTTATTTTATCTGCATTATTGACCAGTTTTCCTCTCGTTGCATCAGAAGATAAGCCATGGATAGAGCAAGCAAATAAAAATGTTTCTGAAGATGCAGCCAATTGGCTACGCGAAGCGATGAGCGAAGAGCTTTCGAAGAAACAAAAGGTGGTTACATCTTCGAATGATTTAGAAAAAGAATGCCAGAGCTGTGTTGTATCTAAAAATGTTGATCCTAAACTGTATATTTTTGTCTCTTTTTCTATGCCCGAATCTGCTTGGCATTCTCTTTCTAAAGAAGCGGCGCTAATTGATGGAGCGTTTGTTTTACAAGGGCTTCCAAGCAATAGTTTCAGCGAACTATCTAAAAAACTTTATGTCATGAAAAAAAATGGCCTCTCTGTCGATGTACAAATCAACCCCAAACTATTTGAAGACTATGCAGTCACTGCTGTTCCAACTTTTCTTGTTACTGAAGGGAAAGCGTTTGATAAAATTTCAGGTCACGTTTCTCTCTCTTTCGCTCTTGATCTCATAGAGAAAAATGGGGAGACGAGCATTGCCACTGATCTCAAATGTCTTCTTAAGGAAAGGGGTCGGTTATGAGAATAAAGAAACATTTACTTCTTTTCCTCTGCTTTGCAGTCTATTCCCAGATCTGTGAGGGGGGTGCTGAAAAATTTATGAACCCTATTACCGATGTCTGTTGGGAATGCGTTTTTCCTCTCACAATAAGTGGTGTCAATCTAACAAGTGGGTATACAGATCAGACCACTCACAACACGGCTACTTGTGTATGTGCCGGGGTTCCTCCTAAGATAGGGGTTCCTATTATTTTTTGGGAACCCTCTAAACTTATCGATGTGACCAGACATGCTTATAAAATGGTTGGTCTTGGGGGCATAACTGTCGGCAATGAAACAATTAAAAATAGGGGTTCTGTCGGAATCGTGGGCGATGGCCCTTCTCAAAACAGTTTCTACCATGTTCATTGGTATAGTTATCCAATTTTCTCTTTGTTGGAACTTTTCACAGACTTCACTTGTGTTGAAAAGGGGACGCTGGATGTTCTCTATTTAAGCGAACTGGATCCTTGCTGGAATGATGATGAGTATTCTCTCTTATTCAATGCAGAATCTGCCCTATTTGCTAATCCTATGGCGCAGCTAGCGTGTATTGCTGATTGCGCCGCATCTTCTTATAAAAAGCCACTGGACAAGCTTTTTTGGTGTGCTGGATGTGAAGGTTCTTTATATCCATTTACCGGCACTGTAGCTCATCATGTTGGAGGCATTCAAGCGAGCTCGCTTCTTTTACAAAGAACAATAGCTAAGATGCATCGGATGTGTTTGCAGAAAGGATATGATGAGGATGAATTTTGTATGGCAAAAACAATGCCGATCATTAAAAAGAGTTTATATAAAACACAGCTTGTTCAACCCATCCCACAAACAAAAGGAGAGTGTCATCCATTAGGAAAAAGCGATCTTCTATGGGGCGCAAATAAAAGTTATCCTATTGGGGGAGAGGACTTTGTTTATCTGATTTGGACAAAACGCCAGTGTTGTCTTGATGCTGTACCCCTGATCCTAAAAGGGGGGCTTCCTTGAAACGAGTTCTACTTTCTGCATTTCTAGTTCTTTCCGACTCTGTTATAGCATCGATGGATGATGCCTTAAAGGAGGGAGCATTTTTTGGTAAAAGCAGCGCTAAAGAAGCCGTGCAGCTAATAAAAGAATTTCCTGTTGAAGAACTTCGTCCGCCAAAATCCCAAGAGTTTGATGCAAAAAAAGCTAAAGAAGATCTTAAAAATCAAAATATCGAAAATTCCGAAATTTTAGAATTTGTTACTTCGGATGAGTTAAGAAAAAATACAAGAGATAGGAAGCAATTCAATGAGGATGAGTATTTTATTAGGCATTCAGATGATCTCACGAATGGATCCACTGTATTAGAAATTCCTAATGAAGAAACCTCTGATGAATACATCTTTTTAACGTGTCAGGAAGAGGGAGCTCCCTATCCGATCAAGTTCACTCAAACGCTTCAGATTGATGAGGTCTATGAACCTGAAGAAATCAATACCGTAAAAGAGTGTTTGGGACATAAAAAGAAGACTTATCGAAGTTCAAAATCTTCCGCTCAAGAATGGGTAAATGACAAAATAAAAACATTTTCTGCTGACTCCACGCTAAAATCTTATGATGCTTGGATAGAGGGTGGGAGTCTATTTTCTGACTATAAAGTGAAGGCTGTTTGGACTCATTTTGATGATGTATCCGTCTGTGATCAATATAAAGCCATAAGCGTTACTAAGCCTCAGAAATTAGAAGAGAAGGAAAGATGGGTCTGTGATGATGAGGCTCTTTTTATCCTATCAAGAAGCCCTAACTGCATCTTAGTGGACAGGACGTGTTTGGATTCTTCTCCAAAAACTATAAATGGAAAAGAAATCTATAAACAATGTTGGAGAGAACAATATGGTTTTCTCTGTAACCATCCAAAAACCAAACAGTGTTTGACTCTAAGAGAAAAGGCCTGTCAGGAGGTCGAACGTCGCTGTTTAAAAGAAAGTGAGTTTGGTTGTTCGCTTTGGGAGATCACCTATAAATGCTTACCAACTGTTAAAAAGCTTAAATCTTCTCAAGAGGATGTTTTTGGATTGGATCAAAGCAAATGGAAGAGTGAATATGAGCCCAATTCTTCTTTTACTGACGTCTATACTAAGATCGCTCTATTTGAAGAAATTAAAAAAGATCTGGAAAAACAAAATGGGGATGCCACAAAAATTTCCATCTTCAAAGGTAAAGAGATGTCTTGCGATAAGAGCATAGCAGAGTCGATGATGTACGACTGCTGCTTTTCTTTGGGAGGCATCACTAATGATCTAAAACTCAGTAAATGCTCAGAGAAAGAAATCACTTTAGCAGAAATGAGAGAAAATGGGCTTTGTCATTATGTGGGAAAATACGAAGAAGAATTTTTAGATCTATGGAAAAGCCGTGATGTGCACGTCTTTTGCTGTTTTTCTTCAAAATTAGCACGTGTTTTTCAAGAAGAAGCTCGTAATCAGTTGGAACTTGATTGGGGTAAACCAAAAAACTCGGATTGCCAAGGCTTCTTTATCGAAGATCTTGAGCATATGGATTTATCCAAAATGAACCTTTCTGAAGTCTATGATCAACAAACCCCCGAACTCGAACAAAGGCTAAAGGAAAAACTGGATTCAATTGGTTCAAAAATCAAAGAGAAGATAGATCAAAACAACTCGGAGGGCACATGGCTTCCTTCCAACTAACTCTAATTTTATCTCTTGTGAGTGTATCCCTACATGCTGGATGGCTGGATAGAAAAGCTGAAGGATGGGCTTGGTATGAAGAGAAAGAAAAAAATGAAGAAGAAGCCAAGGTTGTGTCTAAAAACTTATCTTCATCCGAAACCATTGCAGAAGGAAGAAAGAGACTTGAAGAATTATTAGCAGAGGCTCTCATTAACCCTAGCGAAGAAAATATTGTCAATTATATGCTTGAACAGCGGAAATGGATGGATACCTCTTCTGATTTTGCTTCACAGTGGGCGAAGATCCTTCTTAACCATCCCGAGCTTGATCCAACAGCAACCACATATGCCACTTCTCAATACGGAAGAATTGTGCAGAAATCAATGGAAGAACAAGCAAAAGAGAGTTTAATCAGAGAAATCGCAAAAGAATATGGGTTGTTTTTCTTCTATCAGGGAAAAGAAAAGCCCTCGATTGCTTTTGCAAAAGTTGTGGAAGCTTTTGCTAATAAATATCAATGGAAGGTGCTTGGCGTAGCCGTGGATGGAGTCTTTATTAATGAGATCAAGAACAGCCGAGCTGATAGTCAGATTGCAGAGAAGATGGGCATTACCATTTTTCCTGCGCTTATTGCTGTTAACCCCAGAACTCAAGAGATGATCCCACTTGCCTTTGGGCTTCAGTCTGTAGACAAGATCGAACAAAACACATTTATGCAATTTAAAGATAAGGAGAACTCAAAATGAGAAAATATGTTTATTATTTATTAATGGGACTCTCTTTAGGGAGCCATTTACATGCTGAAAAAGAAATTTTCTTTTTTGGAGAGTTTGTTAAACAGTCTAATTGGATGTGTGATACACGAAAAAAGATATTTGAAATTCAAAGCACGCTTTTTTCAAACTATCAAGAACGCTTTGATTGGATTATGGAAAACGAGGTTAACTACCCAACTAACCGGTTTAATGACATTTTTTGTGCAGAATGGAAGCCAAGAAAAGATTTTATGAGATTTGCTTCAGAGGGCATTAAGTGCACATTTAATAAAATGGAAACAATGTCAGGTAGCCAATATGGGTCAATTGAAGAGCTTTTCTCATTACAGACTCAAGAGTATCAAAAATTAAATGTCCCTCAACAAATAATCAATTGTAAAAAAATAAGCGATTTCGAAGGGATTATAGAGGTAGTATCAGGTAGAAGAAAAAAAGTGGAACAAATTCTTTTATATCAGGATTGGGTAATTGGTCTTGAATACTATATCAATAAAGATAAAGTACCAGAAAAATGGGATTCGTGGGAAAAACATCGAGATTTCTGGCTAGAACGGTTTGCTGCAACTTTTAAACAAATTACAGAGAAGACATAAGGAGATATAAATGAAAAAATACGCCTCATACCTATTAATGACGCTTTGTCTAGTCGGTCATTTACACGCCGAAAAGGGGACCTCCTTTTTCGGAGACATTGCAGCTCGATGCACATGGGATTTTGATATGCGCAAAAAGCTTGATAATGTTTTAAAAACCATTATTTCTGATCAAAAAGAGAGAGGAGAATGGATGCTTAATGGAAGCGAAGAGGTTGGAGATTATAATCTTATAGCTTCTGCTGAGTGGAAACCAAAGAGAGATGCTGGAAAATTGCCTTCTGAAAGTATTCGATGCATGTTTGTTAATGCTAAGAAGATGCATGGACGACGATATAGATCAATGGAAGAATATTTTAATGCATCATTAAATTATGAACGTGAAAAATCAAAAACATCCATTTCTGCGGAATGTAAAAAAATTAACGATTTGGAAGGGATTATAGAAATAGAATCTTCTGATGGAAAAAAGATTATCAGGGCTATTTTTGATGGAGATTGGGTAATAAAACTCGAATATTATGTTAACAAACATAAATCGCCTGAAAAATTAGCATTATGGGAAGACCATCGAGACTTCTGGCTACAACGTTTTGCTCCCATTCGCTTTAATTAAATTAAGGAAAAACACTATGAATAGATTTAGTAAATTTATTATCTATCTTCTAATAGCAACACCATCCATCGGTGTTGCTAGTTTAGAGAATGAATTAGAGGACTTTTTTGACTATTTAGGAGCTTCTTCGAATTTCAACTCTGCGGACATTTATAATGGACAAAAAGCCGGGTACGCTACTGGTGGATCCGCAACAATTCGAAACAGATCAACGCGTATTCATCCTGTAACCATGAACATGCCACGTCTTGATGCTGGCTGCGGGGGGATCGATCTTTTTACTGGGGGCTTTTCTTTTATCAATAGTGATCAATTGGTTCAAGCAGCAAAAACAATTGGAAGCAATGCTGTGGGTTATGCCTTTTTTTTGGGCATAGAAACCGTTTCTCCTCAAATATCAAATAACCTCAGACAACTGCAAACATGGTCCAACAATATTAACAGCATGAACATTGGGAGTTGTGAACTTGCATCCCAAATGGTCGGATCTGTATGGCCAAAAGACGCAGCTGTTAAGGACCATATTTGTAAAACAGTAGGAACAGGTATTGGTTATTTTGATGATAATATCATAGCCAGACAGGGTTGTGGAAATAGTAACAATAATAATCAAATTCAAAACGAGGTAAAAGATAAAAATCCAGAAGCCCTTGTTTCTGATTATAATATTGCTTGGGAAGCCATTCAAAAGCAGGGATTCATCGCCCAAGATCCTGTGGTGACCGAATTATTAATCACATTAATGGGAACGGTAATCGTAAATAAACAAGAGCCTGAAGTATTTCGAGCAAAAGCCATGGATTCTGAATTTATAAGAGTCTTGATTGGGGGTGGAGATACAAAAATTTATGCATGTAGGGCTGACGACAACCCGCGCTGTTTGTATATGAGTGAACGCAATACAACGATTGAAGAAAACCGTTCGTGGAAGGGTAAGATTCTAACCCATTTAGCTTCTATTCAAGAAAAAATTCTTAATGACGAGGAATTATCCAAAGAAGAACAGGAGCTTCTTTTTAAAACAAGAATGCCTATTTATAAATTCTTAAATGTCATCACTGCCTATAAAAAAGGAGTCTGTCCGATCGATCTAGCTCAGATCGCTGATGTCATTTCCGTGGATTTGTTGGTTCAATACCTGCGAGAAGCCGTTGAAAATATCAGGACTGCTTGTCGAAGAATCAGATCTAATGCCATCTATGCAGACAAAATCGACTTATATGTAGAAAGCTTAACTTCTATCGACCGTAGTATTGCTTACTATGACGATCAAGCTTCAAAGATGATGCAGCAAGAAATTTATTTATTAGAAAAAATGGAACTCATTGAAGCTCACATAGCCTCTGAGCTCTGCTTGTA
>CALBHK010000467.1 GCA_937894565.1 uncultured Chlamydiae bacterium | reverse complement strand
CCTTATTTTTCTATGAAAATTCCCATTTTCAATTATGGCCAGGCAGAGCGCATGCGAACTTTCGCTCAATTAAGACAGGCTCACAATCACTTAGAAGAGTTAGAAATTCAAGTACTTTCACAGGTTAGAGAGGCCCATAAAACCCTTATACAAGGCTTAAATATTATAGAAAGATATAAAAATCAATTGCTGCCGATGCAAGATCAAATGATAATTTCTTCAGAAGCGCTCTATAATGCCATGGGGATAGGAGTTGATAAACTCTTAGAAATAAAAAGAGAAGAAATGGTTACCTATCAAAACTATACAGAAAGTTTAAAAAGATATCTGCTTGCAAAAATTGCACTTGAGCGTGCAATAGGGAGTTCTTTAGAATGAGAAAAATTTTGATATTCTTTTTCCTGTGGATGACAACTCTCTATAGCTCCCCCGTTATCACACCCAATGTTGGCTCACTCCCCTATACAATGGATGGGGATGTCAAGGTGTTCCACCTCATTGCAGCGCCTGTTTGCCAGGAATTTGCACCGGGGTTTTGGGTGAATTGCTGGGGCTATAATGGCACAACTCCTGGGCCCACCATCGAAGCTGTGGAGGGTGACCGGGTGCGTATATTGATTACAAATCATCTTAAAGAGGGCACTTCGGTACATTGGCACGGCATTATTCTTCCCAATAACATGGATGGGATTGCCGGCCTTAACCAAAAACCCATTCTTCCCGGTGAAACATTTAAGTATGAATTCACACTCAAACAAAATGGTACTTTTATCTACCATTCCCATACCGATGAGATGTTTCAAATTGCTTTGGGAATGATGGGATTTTTTATTGTACATCCCAAAGAGGCAGAGGATCCGCGAATCGATCGGGATTTTGCAATTTTTTTACATGAATGGAATATCCCTATGGGCAGTGCTGCGCCGCTTCCTTTTGAGATGCTTAATTTCAATGTTTTTACATTTAACGGCGTTCTCTATCCTAAAATTGAGTCTTTAGTGGCTAAAGAAGGAGATAGAGTGCGTATTCGATTGGCCAATGTCATGATGAACAGCCACCCCATCCACTTGCACGGCCATGAATTTATTGTGACAAGACGAGGGGCTAAAAAACTTCCTCTCTCTGCTCAATATACAGAAAACACCATTAGCGTAGCTCCCG
>CALBHK010000466.1 GCA_937894565.1 uncultured Chlamydiae bacterium | reverse complement strand
AGATCTACACAGGCGAAGACACTCTTTCCCTACACGACGCTCTTCCGATCTGTTGGTCTTGCCGCAAGCGCTTGGGAAAGCAGCTGCAAAATATTTTTTTTCTCTTTCTGGAGACTCAAGTCCCAAGATCAACATATGTTCCGCTAACCACCCCTCTTGCTTTCCTTGAAAAGAAGCTATTCTTAGCGCAAAACATTTTTTTCCCAATAAGGCATTCCCACCGTAACCACTTCCAAAGGACCAAATCGCTGTTTCTTCTGGGAAATGAACAATGTACTTATTCTCTTTATTACAAGGCCACTTCACATCAACTTGACCCTTTTCTAATGGAGCCCCAACACTATGCAGGCACTTTACAAATTCTCCATTCCCCATAGCCTCAAGCACATGACGACCCATTCTAGTCATGATTTTCATATTAATGACTACATAGGGTGAGTCTGTGATCTCAACTCCAAACTTAGAATGTTGTGATCCCAAGGGCCCCATACAAAAAGGAATAACGTACATAGTACGACCTTTCATACAGTCATTGAAAAGTCGATACCGTTGCAAAGTTGTTGGGATTTATTTCCCATGGGTTCCAACTCAACGATATTTACAGACAACAATATAAAGTAATACTTTAAGAATTTCCAGTGTAGAGATTTAGTCAGTTTAGATTTTAGAGTGTAGAACTTCTTTACGGTCTTTGTAGCGTAAAACCGTTGTCGACTGATTTTTTATTATTTGTGACAAAAATAGTTATTTTCTTATCACGTTTTTTGAGTTTAAATTTTTGTAAGTGTTGGTTTCCTTGTTTTGATTTTCCATTATTTTGGATTTGATGGCAAGGAGGCCTTTTATGTCGAAACTCTCACTTCATATTGGTTCTGAAATTTCATTAAAAGATTTCTCGTTTTCCCAGTTAATAATTGCCGTTAAGAATCTCTTTGATACTGAAGGGATTCCTGGGCTAGTGAAGGTTCTGGTTGTATTGATTGAACAAATGCTTATCCGCGCTGGTATTCAATGTCCGCATTGCAATTCAAATCATCTGCATAGGCATAGTGAAAAAGATCGAAGAATCAAAACTTCAGTCGGCGAAGTCGTCTTGACCTTGAGTCGCCTAGCGTGCGTGAAATGCAAGAAAACGTTCGTTCCATTTAATCAATTATTGGATTTAGATAAATACGCTAGAAAGAGTCGTGAGTTTGAAAAGCTATCTCTTGAAACCGTTACCAATCAAAGCTTTCGTAGATCAGCTAGTAACTTGAAAGACACCATGGGGTTTGGCACAAGTCACACCACTTTACATCGCTGGTTTAACAAAACTGACTCCACAAATATGAATGTGAATAAAAAGGTAGATTTTTTAATAGCTGACGGGACTGGTTTTAAGCGAGCCAAGCGGGATGAATTTGACTCCAACAAAGGCAGTATCAAAGTGATGATTGGATATAACAAAAACGGCGAAGTGATCCCTTTTGGCGCCTGGACAAGGGCTTCGTGGAAAGACATTGGCCGCTATGTGAAGAGTGAAAACCACCCATCAGATAAAATCAAATTTAAACCTATTGCCGGTACTTTAATAACTGACGGCGAAGAAGAGATGGTTCGTCAGCTAAAGAAGCTGGCAATGAGCCACCAGCGCTGTTTGTTCCATATGACTCATGAACTGACGCCACTTCTAAGGTATAAAGACATAGTCGGTAAAGACGAAGCTATAAAGATCTCTGAAGAACTTAATGAATTACTTTATCTAGATTTACCAGAAGCCGATGCCGATCCTTTAAAATCTTTGGAAGATAAACTTAAAATAGAAATTAAACTAAAAGACATGAAAACAGCAATCGATGCGTTTATTAAAGAACTTCATGCTCTGGGCTACAAAAAGGCAAAGGGGTTCGTGGAAAATGCTAAAGATCAACTTTTTACCTATATCGACAACTGGTTAAAGACAGGGATATCAAATCCTAAAGTAACTTCACTGGTTGAAAGAATGATGAGAGAAATAAAACGACGAATTAAACGAATCGGTTTTCGATGGTCTGAAAAAGGTGCTGAGAAAATGACTCGACTCATTTTACTTCAACTAAGTTCTACAAAACAATATTGGGAAACTCACTGGCAAGAGAAAATGGGAATCAATGCGAATATTAAATTAACTTTTTTAGGAATTACTGTGGATCAGGTCTAGATCTAAAATCCCAAACAAATCGTTACGGTATCAAAATATAAAATCTGTCGTCGTTAGCAAATAAGTCTCTATAATTGTACAAATCATAACCCTTTAAAAGCTGCTCAATGTTGGAAAAACTTTCTTTT
>CALBHK010000465.1 GCA_937894565.1 uncultured Chlamydiae bacterium | reverse complement strand
ATTCATTATAGGCTTCTTCTCTGCGGTTTCTCAGCGTGCTTTGCAGCTCTGCGGGTAATTCCTTTTGTAAGGTAAGTTAGGGGACGCTGTCTTCTCCGCATCCGCCGCCGGGCCTACAGCGCATTAATCGTTTCCACGTTAAGATACAACCCTTTAACAGCCCATATTTGCTTATAGCTTCTGCCGAATAATCTGAGCAAGTAGGGATAAAACGACAGGCAGAGCCCATCATGGGGCGCAGGTAAACTTGATAAAATGAGATAAAAAAAAGACCAATCCATTTACCCATTAGATCCAGCCAAAAATATCTTTTGATAAAGTCATGATCACTTCAATTAAAATAAGAAGGACAATGATCCATTCTAGGCGTGTAGAGTGCTGATTGTTAAGTTCTGTGCCCAACATGTTGAATAGCTCATGCAAAACATCCAGACGTTGATTCAGTACCTCTACCCTTGTAGTGATATCTAAGTCATTCGCTATCACTTGATAAAGGGGTTGTAAGTCGTTATGTTCCCAAAAAAATTCTGGGGTATCTAAAATATCGGAATAGAGATTGATCGAGCTGCGTTCAATAAAGAGACGTCCCATCATTTTGCGGATCTGTTTTAAAGAGAGGGGGATGCGTCCTTCTTCGGCAATTGATTCTGGAATATGTTTAGTTGTATTATAGGTTTTTTGCACAGTGGATTCAAAAACTCCCAGTTTTACAGATTGGGCCAAGCCGTGTGAAATGGCGTGTATAGTTAAAGGGTCTGTGTCTGGAATGATGAATTCATCTCCGCGCACTCCTGGCTTTTCTCCTATTTCAAAATAGAAGGTGTCATTTTCATAACGTAAAAGAGGGGTTTTTTCATAGGGCTTAACCAGATCCAGATAGCGTTTTTCTTCATTAGCGGGAATATTCCAAAAAATAGTGCTTCCATAGGGGAAATAGAAGATGTATTGATTCTCTTCTTCGTTGAGATGGATGGTCAATACTCTGCGGTTGAGCTGCACCTGGTAATTTTCCCGGATGACACGGTAGAGTGCTACGGTATCATAAGAAGAGGCCGTGCAGTAAGCAATTGCTTCCATAAGAGGTGTTTCCATAGGATTAGATAGTAGCTAAGTAGGAGAATATTAACAATAAGAAAATAAAGACCGGTTAAAATGCGAAAGAGGGGACTCGAACCCCTACGAGATTTCTCCCACTACCACCTCAAGGTAGCGCGTCTACCAGTTCCGCCACTTTCGCTCATCGCGTGCACGTCATATCGTAGCATGTGGCAAATATTCCTGCAACAATGAAAACAAGATTATAGGGAAAGTAAAAAAAAGAAGAAAAACAGGATGGGCAGGCATACGCATCAGGCTAACTCTTGCAGCCCTTC
>CALBHK010000464.1 GCA_937894565.1 uncultured Chlamydiae bacterium | reverse complement strand
ATTCAGGAAAATTTATGATTAAATAAGAACCAAGGAGATAAGGAAGTGTGTATGAATAAATTAAATGTTTGGACTCGCCAAACATTTAATTTATTCATACACACTTCCTAAAGCCGAAATTCAGGTTAAAAAAGAGTTGACATGACCCAAATTATTGATATCCAAGCAGATCTATTAGCTAGCAAAATCTCTCATTATCTCATCACAATGATTGGCCGCACGACAGAAGAAGCCACCGATGAAGAGGTCTTTAATGCCCTATGCTATTCCATGCGTGAAGAGATTATGATCAACTGGCTGGCGGCAAACAGAACCTTGGAAAAAAATCCCACAAAGACGCTTTATTATTTTTCGATGGAATTTCTCCCTGGGCGCCTTATTAGCAACACAATTACTAATATTTGCGCTTTAGAAATTGTGACAGAAACACTTAAAAAACTGAAAAGAGATCTACCAACACTCATGAATTATGAAGTAGATCCAGGACTTGGCAATGGAGGCTTGGGACGTTTGGCCTCTTGTTTTTTAGATTCATTAGCTACGCATCAATATCCAGTGCGTGCCTATGGCTTACGCTATCAGTATGGGATTTTTGAACAACATATTCATGCTAACGAACAAATTGAAGCCCCTGATAACTGGTTGATGAAAGTGTACCCCTGGGAATTCCGACGCGATAACCGCACCCAAAGAGTCAAATTTTGCGGCCGCCTGGATGAACCGAATAAAGACAACTTTGGAGGTGGGCTCATTGATGCAGAAGAAGTAGCTGCCTTAGCTTACGATCTCCCAATTGTTGGCTATAATCCTAAAGGGCATTTTTCAACGGTCACACTACGCCTCTGGTCGACCAAGGAATCACCGCGTAATTTTCAACTCCAGCGCTATAATGCGGGAAGCTTGGGACTGGCGGCAGAAAACACGAACCTCACAGATGTTCTTTACCCCAACGATTACCACGAAACAGGAAAACGCATCCGCCTCAAACAAGAATACCTACTTGTCTCTGCCTCCCTTCAAGATATGCTACGCTATCATTTAAGTTTATTTAAAGGATTTGAACATTTTAGCGATCTCATTGCCATTCAAATTAATGATACTCACCCCTCTCTTGTGGTGCCGGAACTCATTCGCCTGCTCATGCGCCATCACAACATCCCCTGGAAAGAAGCCGTTCAAATGACACATGCTGTCACAGGCTATACAAATCACACCATCATGCAAGAAGCTCTGGAAGAATGGGACCAATCTCTAATGCGCTACCTACTTCCTCGTCAATACGCAATCATTGAACGGCTTAATCAAGAGTTTTGCAACCAGATACGCATCGCCTTTCCAAACAATGAACAAACAGTGCGCGAGCTCTCCATTTTAGAAGGCGGCAAAGTCCGCATGGCCCATCTTGCTATTGTCGGTGCCCAGCATATCAATGGAGTCGCTGAACTGCACTCAAAAATTTTAAAAGAGCGCATTTTTCCAAACTTTTATAAAATGTATCCGGATGCCTTTATGAATGTGACCAACGGCGTCACTCAAAGACGTTGGCTGTACCACTGCAATCCTTTATTAGCAGCTCTTATCTCTGATAAAATTGGAAATAAATGGATTACAGATTTTTCGCAAATTTCTCAATTTGATGCTTTTGCTAAAGATCCAGAAGTCATTAAATCATTTATAGAAATAAAATTACATAATAAAAGAAGCCTTCTCGATGCCATACAAGACATGTGTGATATTGCCAATCCTCCAAAATTTAACCCTCATGCCCTTTTCGATGTACAGATTAAGCGTTTTCATGAATACAAGCGCCAGCTCATGAATGCTTTGCATGTCCTCATGCTTTATAATGAGATTAAAAATAATCCCGATTACCACGGAAGAATTCCAAGGCTTGTCATTTTTGCAGGCAAAGCAGCAGCAGCTTATACAACGGCCAAAAATATCATTACTTTAATCTGCTGCTTAGCCAGGCGCATTAATCAGGATGATGACGTAAATAAATTCCTTAATGTCCTTTTTATCCCTAACTACAACGTCACCCATGCCGAACAGATCATTCCAGCTGCAGATCTTTCGGAACAAATTTCTACAGCGGGCCTAGAAGCTTCCGGAACAGGTAATATGAAACTCGCCATCAACGGAGCACTTACGATTGGTACCCACGATGGGGCCAATGTCGAAATGAAAGAAGAGGTTAACGAATTTTGGCCCTTTTCTTTTGGCTGCAGCGCAGAAGAAATTGTGGCTATGCAGCAAAACCGTTCTTTTCAGCCCATCGAAGTCTGCGTGCGCAATTTTGCGGTGCAAGAGGCTGTAGAGATGCTACGAAATGGAACGCTTGCAGAAACACAAAAAGAAAAAGAGGCTTTTTTACAACTCTATGATGTCCTGCTGGGGGGGAGCGCTGATAACCCAAGCGATCGTTATTTTGTTTTAAAGGATTTACCAGAGTTTTATAACACACAAAAAAGGGTGGAAGCCCTTTATGTTCAAAAAGAGCTTTGGGCTGAATATGCTATCCATAACTTATCGAGAATGGGAAAATTTTCTGCCGACCGCTCTGTGCACGAATACGCAGCCAAAATTTGGGACATTAAGCCATTGCCTCTTAATCTGGAGATTTTAGAAACAGTTAGGGAAGAATATCGCGCACATGACCGCTGCCGGGTTTATTAGACATCTATTAATTTTCTACAGCTTTTTTAAAAACAAAATGAAACTTGGAAGGCCCTGGCATTTTTTGTGGTTCATAAACAATTTCCGCTTCTAAAATATGCCTGGATGTCTTAATTACAAAACCTTCCGGGCGTAGGCTAATAGATTGGATCACATCGGCGGAATCTAAATTCTGAGCCAACTGAGGATCTGCCAACAGAGCTTTATATTCACTGAGAGCTTGATAAAGAGGAGGCAAGACAGCCTCTATTTGTGCAAAACAGGTCATTAACGCAAAAAATAAAATTTTCTTCATACAACCTCTCTTTTTCTTCAAACTAACACAAGGCTTACAAAAAAAGGAAGAGGAACAAGATAGACAAGCACATACATCAGATTAACTTCCAAAATACAAAAAAAGAAGAAGGAGAGGATGGGCAGGCATACGCATCAGGCTAACTCTTGCAGCCCTTCAGGCTGCGATA
>CALBHK010000463.1 GCA_937894565.1 uncultured Chlamydiae bacterium | reverse complement strand
GAAATAAAAAATTTGTTTCCGACAAGAAACAATGTTTTCATTTCTCTGCGCTTCCTTTGCGTACTTTGCGGCTCTGCGGTTCTGCGGTTATTCTTCTTCCTCTTCCTGCTCTCCTCCCATCCCTCACCTATCCGTAAACAGACACACTTTGCTCTCCTGCGGGTCTAGCTGGATATCTTATTCTTGAATGGAAGGCAGCAGTAAGCATTTTAACCATGGCTCGCTTGGCAACGGAGAGCTCCTGATAGCTAATGGGACAATAATCAAACTGACCATCTTCTACCTTCTCCCGAATTAACCGATTAATAAGTTCCAATAAAGCCACTTCATCAATTTTATCTATAGAACGTGAAGCGGCTTCAAAAGAGTCGGCGATCATAATCAAGGCCGATTCTTTTGAACGCGGACGAGGCCCTGCATAGCGATATTCTTTTTCATCCACGTGCTCCCCCGTCTTCTCGGCCGAGTCCAAAGCTTTACGGTAAAAATAATAGACTAAAGTTGTTCCGTGGTGCTCTTTAATGATATCAATAAATTGTTCCGGTAGCCCCGCTTTGCGGGCTATAGCCACTCCTTCTGAAACATGCGCCATGATAGCTTTTGCCGATTCAATAGGGGTTAACAGCTTGTGTACATCCATCCCAGCTTCTTGATTTTCAGTAAAAAACTGAGGGGTAGCCATTTTTCCAATATCATGATAAAGAGTTGCAGCTCTACAGAAGAGGCTGTTGGCGCCAATCGCCTGGGCGCCCGCTTCTACGATATTGCACACAACTAACGTATGTTGATATGTCCCTGGGGTTTCAAAAGATAGGCGGCGTAAGAGTTGGTGGTTAGGGTCCATGTACTCCATCAAACTAACATCGCTCATCACTTTAAAAATGACTTCTAAAAGAGGCAAAAGTCCTAAGGAGAGCACAGCCGTTACAGCCATAAAAATAGCTGTGCTGGCCATATCGCTCACCATGCCAAAACTTAAGGGTGTATTATCATAAAAATGAATGGCTAAGATAACGCCTAAACAGCAGCACCACACTTTAGCGCAGACTATGAAAATTTCTTTTCTGCGCGTTAGATAGCGAATCGATAAGATGGCCACTAAAGCTCCAATCACATTCACCAATACAAATTTACCAGGATCAAAAGAGAGGGCCATAGTGAAAAGAAGGGCTAAAAACCCCGTAACAGCTAAAGCAAGGGAGCCTGTCAGCAAATTAGTGATTAGGATAGCAGACAAAGGTAAAAAAAGAGGATAGCTGACCCATTCGTATAATTTGCTATTGGAAGAGTGTAGGAAATATTCAACAAGCTTTGTAAATAGCAATGTAAGAAGAATGATCGTAATAAGTAAAGAGAGCTTGCGATTAGAGCGCACTACATCCAAATAATTGGTGCACATATAGATGCTTACCAATACTGTCAGCACAATCGTCATCATCAAGGTGCCAAACAAAGTCATTGGATGCCATAAATTACGCTTGGAACGCATCACCTCTTTCATCGCCTGCATCATAGCCAGATGGCGTACGGTGATTGTTTCTCCCTGATCCACAATGCGGGTGCCTGCCTTCACAAAGCTAATACGGTCAGGAATTTGCTTATAAATTTGAGTACGTACCTCATTTTCAGAAGGAATATTTTCTGTAATTTCCCAACTCACTCCCTTAAAATAGCCAATTATAAACATAGAGATAGAGGGTTTAAAATGAGCAGGAGGGAAATAAAGCTTCTCTAATTCTTGCCAAATCTCATTGGTGAGCTTGATATTATGTTTATCAAATAAACCAGCTAAAACTTGATATTCATTAGTAGAAAAGCCAAATTCTTCTAATTTTTGCAACGTACGAGGGTCTGTTAAGCGCACATCTTCTAAGGCGCGCTTTAAGGTATCTAAACCTGTATAAATAGAGGAGACATCTTCTTTATTCACATTTTTCTGCAATAGATCTTGCTCAAATTGGGCGATACGCTGATCGATTTGTGCATCGGTTAAATTATAGATTTTACCTAAATCGCGAATGGCCTCTTGTTTGACAATGGCTGTGGCCTGTTCATCTAAAAATTCGAAATCCACTTGAGCCACGACATAACGGTTAGCCTTGCTGCCTAATTCCAAAACATCCAACTGCTCTTCTTTAAAGTGCAGGAAAAGAAAAAGGACCGTGACAAACACTAGCCCGATTAAAAAACGTATAGTTAAACTTTTATCAAAAAAGCCTTGCTCTCCAGAAAAGCGCAGCTCGTGTTCATTTCCCATTAACTATGGTGTCATCCATCAAGTTGTCCTTCATTTTCAGTTTGAAGCTTCTGCTATATTTTTTCAATAGGCATATCAAACAACTTGAAGAATAGGGAATTTGACAAGGAGGCTGCTCAAAATTCTTTGTCTGGAGCGAGCGACCATTGCCTCTGGCATAAGCGCGAGTGAAGATAAAAATTTTGATGCAAAGCCGACGTCGTCAAAAACCAATTCTTCAAGTTATTTGTGTATAAAAAATCTATTGAAAAAATAGTGCAAAAATCTTACTCTGTTCGCATGAGCGAATACCAAGTCATAGCCAGAAAATACCGTCCCAAACAATTTAGCGATGTGCTGGGTCAAGAAGTCATTGTGACTTCTTTAAAAAATGCTATAAAATACCAACGTGTGCCTCAAGCTTTACTTTTATGTGGGCCTGCAGGAAGCGGAAAAACAACTCTGGCTCGCCTCTTTTCTAAAGCTCTTAACTGTATCCATCCCAAGCAAGATAACGAACCCTGCAATCTCTGCGCTTCTTGTCATGAAGTCGCAAGCGGTGTTTCCATTGATGTCATTGAAATTGATGGGGCCTCTAATCGAGGCATCGATGATATGCGTAAAATCAATGAAACTGCAGGCTATGCCCCAGCTTATCGTTATAAAATTTATATCATCGATGAAGTGCACATGCTCACTAAAGAGGCTTTTAATGCCCTTCTCAAAACTCTGGAAGAACCTCCCCCTAACGTCCTCTTTATTTTTGCCACCACAGAACCTCACAAAATTCCCCCTACAATCATCAGCCGCTGCCAGCGCTATAGCCTTGGCCGTATTTCATCCCCTTTAATTGTTCAAAAACTCTCTCAAATCACTAAAGAACAAGGGTATTTGGCAGAGCCTGAAGCACTGCTTTTATTAGCTCGTTTAGCAGAGGGAGGCCTAAGAGATGCAGAATCTCTTTTAGACCAGATCATGGCATTTCAAAGCGAAACAATTACGGTTGGTGTTGTGAGCTCCATTTTAGGTATTGTCTCTAAAGAAACTTTTTTTGAATTAGATGAAGCGGGCAAGCAGAATAATTTATCCAAAGCCTTTGAAATTGTAGAAAAAGTCTTTAAAGAGGGCAAAAACCTTACCCACTTCACCGAATTCCTGCTTTCTCACTTCCGCACTCTATTACTTGTGGCCCTTGGAGGGAAAGAAGCTAGCTCTCTCACTCTTTCCGAAGAAGAGCTTAAACACTATTTAAGCGCAGCTAAGTATTACACAAGGGAGCAGTGTGTCTGGATTATTGATATGCTTTTAGAGGCTCAAACCCAAATCCGCCAATCCCCCTCAAAACGTTTCTTTTTGGAAGCTCTTTTAATGCGCATCATTCGCTCTCATCACCAGCTACCCCTTCCCGTTATTATAGAACGTCTTGCTGAATTAGAAAAAAAAATCACACATCCGCAAATTCACATAGCGCAAATACAAAAAGAAACTAAACCGGAAGAAACTAAACAAGCAATTAACGAAGAAATTAAAGTAGAAAAAATTGAAATACAGGAAGAGATCAAACAGGAAGTAGTTAGCGAAATACCTGAAATAAAAATTAAAGAAGAAAAACCAGCAATTAATGAAAGGGCCAAGCAGGCACAGCTTGATACTAAACTTCAGTTTGCCGCTACTTTATTAGAAGGCACTGTGATTAAAACAAGGGGGTAAAGATGGGATCCGGATTTGCTAAAAAGAAAAAACAAGCCAAGCTTCTGCAAGACAAAATGATGAAAATGCAAGAAGAAATGGAAGTAACAGAAGTTGTAGGGCAAGCGGGAAATGGCCTTGTGGAAATTGTCTTAACAGGCTCACATGAACTAAATTCAATTAAAATCAAACCAGAATGCATCGATCCCGAAGATATAGAGGGGTTGCAAGATCTAATTAAAGCAGCCTATAATGATGCAAATAAGCAATTAGAGAAAAAATCAGCAATGCCCGATCTTTCAAGTCTTGGCTTCCCCGGCATGTTGGGCATGTAATTAAAATGGATAACATTATAACCAATAATTTCTTACAGAAAAGTTGGGATAACAATTCCAATCAAGATTCAATAAACATTCTAAATGGGATTGTAAATAGCCAATGTGTGCGGATTTATGAAAACAATATTCAAATTCGTCTTATGACTCAAAGGATGTGGTTTCCCATTTCAATAAGTTCTACACAACTGTTTGAATGTGTAAAAAGCAAAAAACCCATCTGCCACAAAACTAAAGAATCCCAACTATTTTTTTATAAAGCAAAAAATGGAACAACTAAAATTCATATTTTCTCTCCAGTAAAAATAATAGAGGGCGGGATCTCCTTTATTCACGGAGGATATAAATTAAGTGGAAAAAACCTACCGTTTCTTAAACCAACAATATTAAAAGTTCCAAAAATTTCAGAACACAGACTTGATATAGTACAAAGCAAACTTCAAAAACAATATCAAGAAAGTGACTGCAATAAAACAGATTCAGAAGTAAAAAAAGAAGCTAAAAAGACTCTTTATGCATTCTTGTCTAATTGTTTTATTAAAGAAAAAGAAAGCTTCGATTTATTATACGGTCCAAATCAAAAAACTCTAACAGGAATACAGAAAAAAATAGATTGTTTTCAAATAAAAAATAAAACCTACTTAGTCTCTGCGCGATACAGCCATACTTTATTCGATACTGATCTTTCTTTAAATCAAAAATTACAAGGGGCTAAACAGCTAGCTTGGGGACTGAAAGAGATCTTTAAGAAAAAATGTAGAACAATAGATATTAAAACAGAAAATGTTGTTTTTAATGAAGATAAGGATAAAATTGAAATGGTTCATATTGATTTAGAACTCTATAACCAGGAAAGCATCAACGAATCAATTAAAAATGGCTTGATAGATAGACCATTTCCTTTAAATAGTTACACACCCGATTACCTGCATAAGAATGACTTAATCAAACTTTACAGTGCAGTAGATGAATATAAAAACACTAAAAAAGAAGAATGTTTAGAATATTACATGAAGACAAGTAAAAAAATTATGATTTATCAACTGGGTAATATCTATTTATTTCTTTTTACAGGTGCTCAGCTAGCTCAAGAGGACAAAGATATGGGCTTTAATCCTCTTGTTAATAAGCCATCCTTAATTTTATCAGGATCTGAGATGAAAAAACGCATAACAGAAACTTTTGAAGAGCAAATTAAGCAAGAACCTAGGGCTTCCACTGCACTAGAAAGAATTTACTCTCTGCTTATAAAAATGTTAGATGAAAATTCTTTAAATCGTCCTAAGATCAATGAAGTCATTCAAACGCTCCATACAATTGATGTTCTTCAACAACTACCGCAGACAAAAAACGATCACGTTTACTCAAAAATCTCTCATTCCATTTGAGATTATTGCTCAGTATGAACAAAGAATGACAGGATAGACAGGCATACGCATCAGGCTAACTCTTGCAGTCCTTCAGACTGCGA
>CALBHK010000462.1 GCA_937894565.1 uncultured Chlamydiae bacterium | reverse complement strand
ATTTTTACGATTTTAAGAATCGCGCAGCGATTCCTTAAAATTGTACAAAGTCGAGATTACATGTTATCGATATTTAACAAATCGTCTAGATCAATTGGACTATTTAGGCGCTATTATGGAGGAACTACCAATTGGATCTGGTGAAATAGAAAGTGGACATCGCCATGTTGTACAAAAGCGAATGAAGAGAGCGGGTAGTTGGTGGAAAGAGGAAAATGCTGAGAAAATGTTGCAATTAATGACCTTGCGCGCAAACAAGAAGTGGGGACATTATTGGATGAGTCAAAAAACGAAAAGCAGCTATGTTGAAGAGGCGGCTTAAAATAATTATTCACCTCCACAAAAAGTTACACCCCCCTGTTGCCTAAAAC
This sequence comes from uncultured Chlamydiae bacterium, assembly GCA_937894565.1. Classification (GTDB taxonomy): domain Bacteria; phylum Chlamydiota; class Chlamydiia; order Chlamydiales; family CALBHK01; genus CALBHK01. Next base: position 3,648 of record CALBHK010000462.1, on the reverse strand, counting down.
TGTTGCCTAAAACTGTTGCCTAAAACTTGACTTTAAATATACTTTTAATTTATAATTACTCAACTAAGCTATAACATAAGGATATAGCATGTTTAACTTTAATATTACTTATGTCCCAGTTAATGTTGATGACCTCAAAGAAGAATTTGCAAAAGCAAAAACTAGAAGCAAAATAGGCGCTGTTGTTTTTACAGCTATAGTAGTAGGCGCTGCCGCCCTTGTTGCTTTAAAAATCGCTGCCATTGCCTTTACTGTAATTGGCGTTATTGCCGCCTTTCTTGTAGTAGGCTGTATTGTGGATCTTTGCACTTTAGAAGGCAGATTCCAAACGGCATTACAAAATGCAACCAATATAATAAGTAATTTGAAAGAGACAGAGACAGAGACAGAGACAGAGACAAATACAAATTAACATAACTGTTACACATTAACCAAATTTCTATTCAAGCAGAGTTTATTTATTTTTTTAAGCAAGAAAGAATAAACTCTGCTAGTTTCTTATCTATTCCCTTCACTGCGCACAGTTCCTCAACACTCGCCTGCTCTATTTTTTTCACACTTCCAAAATGTCTTAGCAAAGCCTGCTTTTTAACCGGTCCTATACCCTCAATATCGTCCAAAACACTACGTATCTGTTTTTTACTGCGCCGCACACGTTGAAATTGAATAGCAAACCGATGCGCCTCGTCCCGCACTCTTTGCAATAAATAAAGAAGCTGCGAGTTTCTTGGCAGCACAATGGCATCCTTTCTCTCAAAAAGAAAGATCTGCTCAAGAGTGCTCCCCTTATCATGCCTACCCTCTTGCTTTGCCAGAGCAATCACATCCACCGAAACAATTTCCATCTCATGCAAAGTGCGCAGGGCCATGCTTAAATGCCCTTTCCCCCCATCAATGACAAGCAGATCAGGCCAGGGTGTTGTTTTAAAACGGCGCTCAATCACCTCCTTAAGAGCCCCGTAATCATCCCCTGCCTTTGCCTGTTTGATTTTAAATTTTTTATAACCGCTTTTATTGGGAATTCCTTTTTTAAAGCAGACTAAAGAAGAGACCGCCTCATCCCCGCCTAAATTGGATGTGTCAATGCATTCAATATAATCGGGATAGGTACGTAAATGACATTTCTCTTGCAATTGGACCAAAATTTTTTCTGTTTGTTGTTCTTTATTATACAGGCGCTCAAAATCTATTTTGGCATTTTCATTGGCAATTTCTATTCTCTTTTTTTTATCACCCTTCAGAGGAAAATGCAACGTGCACTCTAATAGATCTTGCAGCTCAGATTGATTGGACAAAGGAAGAGGCAAATAAATATGAGTAACAGAATAAGTGGCTTGATAATACTGTTGCAACAAAAAAGAGCTTAAAAGTTCTTCATCTTCTTCTAGACTATGCACAAAGTGAAAATGCTCTACCCCCATTAAACGGCCCTGTCTGTACATCATCTGCGCAATAGAAGCCTCTTCTCCTTGCCGATATAGGCCAATCATATCACTATTGCCCTCAAATAGATTATCTACCAGCTGTTTTTGAACTGTTTTTTCAACCAGGCGAATGATATTCAAAATCCTGCCCGCCTCTTCAAATTCCATTTGATGAGAAGCTTGCTCCATTTGCATATAGAGCTCTTTGATAACCTCTTTATCATCCCCTTTTAAGAAACGCACCGTAGAGTCTACATTTTTCTGATAATCCTGTGAGGTGCATTTACTCACACAGGGCGCTAAACAACGGTGCATATCATAGAGGATACAAGGACGTTTTCTGCTGGCAAATTCGGCGTCACTGCATTGACGCAAGGGGGCTATTTTATGTAGGAGCTCAAGGGTTTCACGCGCTCCGTGTGCACTGGCATAAGGGCCAAAATAATGTCCTTTTTCCTGGGGCTGCCCTCTATAGCGGCAAAGCTCAGCTTTCGGCCACACATCTTGGCTAGTGACTTTAATGGCTAAATAAAATTTATCATCCTTTAAAAGCGCATTGTATTTAGGTTGATGCTTTTTAATCAGAGTGTTTTCTAATAATAAAGCCTCTTTTTCGGTGGTCACTACAATGACATCTATCTTTTCAACCCTTTCTAAAAGATAAGGGATGGATGCTCTTTCATCGCTTCCAGTAAAATAATTTCTCACTCTCTGACGCAAATTTTTGGCTTTACCTACGTAAAGGACCTCTTCTCCTTTGGCTTTCATTAAATAAACGCCCGGAGAATCAGGTAAAAATTGAATTTGGTTGATTAAAAATCCCATTTTATCTAAGAATTGGTTTGTTGCTAAATCTTCTCATAAAATGGTTTTTTTATCTTTAACCAAAATGAAGAAATTTGGTAAAATATAATTTATAAAGTTTCTAATTATTGAAACTTATGAAAATTGCAACTAAAGCAAATTAAGGAGAACTAGATGAAAAATACAATTCTAAGTCTAATGATAACTACATGCTTGTCGTTTTCTATAAACGGTTATGCTGAAGAAGATAGAGAAGAGGACAGCAATGGATTTTCTATCATTGCTTCTGATGATGATGATGAAGACGGTGCTGAATTCTCAATAATTGCTTCTGATGATGAAGACACTGATGAAGAAGAAAACCTTCTAGCTAAATGCGTTAATGGCAAATGCCCAAAAGAAAAAATTGAAAGTCTACGCAAAGAGCGACAAGAGCAAGATAACGAAGAAGAAGAAGCTAACCAGTTAGCTTAAGCAATCGCCTTTTTTAGGATCCGGAATTCACTCCGGATCCTTTTTATCTTCCTAAAAAAGCATTTTTGATGCTCTGCCCCCAATTCAAAAACCATCTTTTCACATCCTTTTGAAGCCAAAACCATTTTAACCAATTTCTCCAACCAAAATAGAGATGAATAATGTGGGAGGTTTCCAAAAAATGCTCTATAATCATCCGCTTTGTCACTCCTCTTAAATCATAATCTGTAAGCACTTTTTTAGTTTTTAGAAAACGAAAAGGACCTTTTAATAGAAGTCGACAAAACAAATCATAGCCACCCCGCACTTCATAACACGTCTGAAATCCGCCCATTTTTTCCATCAGTTCTCTTTTGAAAAAACACGATTGCAACGTTGTCGGCTGTTTTCCTTCTCTTAGTTCTTTCAATGAAAGAGGACGGTTAAGCACCTTCACATCCCCATTAAGCTGTCTAAGCAAGCATCCCCCATATAATAAATCGGGCAAGTTGTCTTTAACGGCTAGTTGCATCATGAAAGAAAGAGTAGAAAACAAAATATAATAATCACCAGGAAAGATAAAGTTTACATATTCACCTTTAGCTAACAGCAATCCTTTATTGAGCATTTCATATCTTTTGTGGCTATCGGTATAGCACACTAGAATGCGTTCATCAAAATAGCCTTTCACTATCTCTACAGTACGATCGGTAGAATGTCCATCCACCACGATAAGCTCCCAGTCTACATCCTCTTGCTGGCGCAACTTATCAATTGTCAAAGAGATGGAGTGAGAGACATTGAAGCAAGGAAGAATAATGGAAACTTTGGGCAGCATACTCACCTCATGTTGTTTGATAGCCTTAGTTTGCGCCATGTGCAAACTTTCTGTCGTCCTTATCGAATCTGAGTAAAATGAGCATACAGGGCAACGCCCTGAAATATAAAAGCCTAGGGCAGCGCCCTA